>JAKUNM010000009.1 GCA_022451865.1 Dehalococcoidia bacterium | reverse complement strand
TCATCATTCACAAATACTTTTCCAGCACCTGCTTCAAAGGCTTGCTGAGTAGCATCAGCCGCACTACTTCCAAGTAATGCAACAGAGACTAATCCACCTTCTGCCAATCGAGTCGACTGACCAATCAACTCAGCAGTAGTAGCAGTTATTTCACTATCTGCGTGTTCACCAACAACTAAAATATTTTTTGCCATTCTTTGTCCCTCTCGAACTAAAAACTACAGTACTTTATCCGCAACAAGCTTCGCAATTAAATTCGTGGCCTGTTCCTCAGGAGTCTCACCATCTATTATTTCAACTTGAGAATCTGACTGAGGGATATAAAGTTTTTCTAATTTCAATCGTGCACCTGAGGAACCTACTTCACTAGGATCCAGCCCTAATTCGCCATGAGTCATTGTAGTCACTGTTTTCTTAGCTGCTTGCATAATTTGTTGTAATTTAGGATATCGAGGTTCACCAAATTCATTAGACACAGTTACTACCGCAGGCAGTGCTTGAGAGACTGTCTCGAATCCATCTGACATTACGCGAGTAGTTTTCATCGAACCATCAGATATTTCTACTCCTTTTGCAAGTATTGCAGCTGGCCACCCGAGTGCCTCAGCAACAAGTAATCCAACTTGTCCTACATCCCAGTCGGCAGCCTGTCTTCCACAAAAGACAGCATCAACATCACCAAGATTACTTATTGCTGCAGCAAGTACCTTTGCAGTAGTGTGAGAATCACCACCTTCAAAAGCATCGTCCTGTAAGAGAACGCCTTCATCAGCACCCATTGCCAAGACTTGCTTGATTGCAGCTTGAGCACTTTCAGCACCAACTGACAATACCGTAATTTTAGCTTCATCGCCTAATGCTTCTTTAATCTGTAAGGCAGCTTCAGCAGCAATACCATCGTACTGGCTTAAAACAGGCTGAAAACCCTGAGCAGGAACAACAGTATTAGTGGATTCATCTATTTTAAATGCCGAAGGTGGTGTCTCCGGATCTGGTATTTGTTTGGCACACACTACAAAATGCATAATATTCCTCCATTGCTAACAAAACGACTTAGATTACAATAACTTCATCTCGAACTGTCATCTACTAAATGTAACTATACTTCTGTAATTTCTTCTTCTAAATTATCTTGATTACCAAAAACAGCAAGCTCTAAAATTTCTGCCACATCAAAGGGTTCAATTCTACCAACCTCTTCTGGCTGCATGGCTGGTACCCCATCTTCAAACATCTGAATACAAAAAGGGCAGTTAGAAATTACTTTACTTGCACCAGTAGCTATAGCTTCTTCACTACGCACATGGTTTACTCTTCTTTCACCGACTTCTTCCTGCCACATATTCCCACCACCAGCACCACAACAAAGACCTTTACTCATATTTCTTTGCATTTCTTGGATGTTCGCACCAGGAACAAAATCTAAAATCTGTCTAGGAGCATCATAAACACCATTGATACGACCCAGATAACATGAATCATGGTAGGTAACCGTTTCAGGTAAATCATATTGCACTTTCAAGGCACCTGATTGTAATTGAGAATTTAAAAATTCAGTGTGATGGAATACTTCAAAATGCCCATCAAATTGAGGGTATTCATTTTTAAACGTATTGAAACAATGCGGACAATTAGTTATTACTTTCTGAACATTTTTCTCTTTAAAGGTACCAATTAATTGTTCTGCTAAGATTTGGTAAAGATATTCATTACCTAACCTTCTAGCTGGATCGCCGTTGCATGTTTCTTCCTGCCCCAGAACACCAAAAGAGGATCCAGCTTCTTTCAGAAGCCTAAACACAGCTTTGGTAATCGGCAAATTTCTTTCTACTAATGAACCTGAACAGCCAACCCAATACAGATAATCTTGTGTACCATCAAAAATTGGTACATCACCTAAACCATCCATCCATGTAGTTCTTTCTAACGCAGTCCCACTCCAAGGATGACCTCGCATTTCAATATTTTGCAATGCAGCTTGAGCCGTTTGTGGTAATCGAGCTTCATCCATGACTAAAAATCTACGCATATCAACAATAGTTGGGACATGCTCTATCATCACTGGACATTCCTGTACACATGCACCACACGTACGACAGGCCCAAAGGGTCTCATCCTGAATGACTTCACCGACCATAGAAATTGGTGAAACCGATCTAGTATCACCACCTTCATTCCCTGTTTTTTGTATCGATGGACCAACGGAAGCTAAATGACCTTTTAAGTCTTGGATAAGATGCATAGGAGATAGTGGCTGGCCAGCTAAATTTGCCGGACATACATCTGTGCATCTTCCACATCGAACACAGGCGTCTAACTCAAAAAGCTGCTTCCATGAAAAATCCTGAATATAGCCAACGCCAAAAATCTCTTGCTCTTCAATATTAGGAATTGTTGACAAACGTCCAGGAGAATCAGTCCGTAATAAAAATGCATTGATCGGAGCAAAGAATAGGTGATCTAACCTTGTAAAAACTATCAAAGCCAACCAAGAAAAAGCCAAAACAATATGTACCCACCACATCGCGCTATGACTCCACAATATTTGATTATCACTCATTGCAAAAATTTCAAAAAAGTTAGCCAAAACATAAGATACAAAAGACCATTTTGCCCAATCAGGATATTGTGTTAATTCTGTCACTTCAATTCGAAAGGCTTCTACAAAAAAACCGGAAAGTAGCACTAAGCCTAGGCCAACAATAATAAGATGATCTTCTGGACGTTCATCCCAACGTATTCGAGAAAAATCTACAAAATATCGGCGCCACATTGCCATGCCAACACCTACTAAACCTATCAATCCAAATAGATCTCCATAGAAAGAAAAAAACAAATAGTAAGGGCCATGTAAAAAATTAAGAGGTGTATCATCTTCAATAGCGACTTGAGCGGTGACAAGTGTTAAGACAACAATAGACGAAGAAATAGACCAATGCATTACGGCTGCATAACGATCACGTCTGACCTTATCTTGTGCAACACCTAAACGAAAAACATTTTTGAATCGGTGCGGTAAATTGGCAAAAACACTTTCCGGAGTCTCCTTACCTAAGCGCCACAAAGTAGCATGTCGGACTAAACCAAAAACTAATAAGCTCACCAAAGAAGACATAAATACATATACTGACCAAGGGTGGGCAACATTAAAAAATGATTCGCGTCCTGCACCTTCAGTTGAACTAAACTGCATAGCTAAATAAAGGCCGCCCAAACTAAGCGCGATTGCAGGCATCCACCATTTACCAATTAGCTGAGATTGCAGTCGATTATTGTGAATAGCAGATTCAGTTGCCATTAATCATCACCATTTTAAACATGCATACAAATTCTATTTCCATATTTACACAATCGTACCTTCAGTTGGTTGACCATATTGGTCTCTCAAATCATTTTTTAGAACTTTCCCTAAGTGGTTACGGGGCAATTCATCAACCCATTGGTACAGTGCAGGAGCTTTATATGACGCCAAGCGAGACTTCACATAATCCGTCAAATCTGATTCAGACGGCTTTGCATTATCTACTGATAAAACAACTATAGCCTTAACTACCTCACCCCATTCCGTGTCTTTTACTCCAATGACTGCTGCCTCAGATATGGCATCATGATCTTCTAAAACATTTTCGATTTCAGCAGTAGAAATATTTTCCCCACCTCGTATCACCATATCTTTTAGTCTACCAGTGATGAATAAATATCCACCCGCATCAATTTTACCAAGATCGCCAGTATGTAACCATCCATCATGGATCGTCGCACCAGTATCATCTTCTCTCTTGTTATAGCCTTTCATAACACGATCTCCCCGAATACATATCTCCCCTTCCTGATCCGGAGGAAGAATTGAGCCATCGGGTGATTTTATTGCAATATCCATATCAGCCATCGGACGACCAACAGAACGTAAACGTTCTAATTTCAATTCATTTTGCTCCTGAGTACCATCGAGGCGATGATCTTCAGGACTAAGAAAGGTCATGGAACCAGTGGCTTCTGTCTGGCCATATGCATTCATGAGATCAACGCCTTGAGGAGGGAAAACATCAACAGCATTTCTTACTACCTCATACGGCATGGGCGCAGCACCATATGTAATAAGTCTTAATGAAGATAGATCGTAAGATGAAAAGTCTTCTACTTCCATGATGCGCTTTAACATTGTTGGAACAACGAAAGCATGCGTTACTTTCTCATCTTGAACCATCTGCAACCATCCCTCAGGCGTAAATTGAGGAAGAATAGCAAGCCTACGACCTGAAAAGATAGTGCTCATCATCGTGGTAGCACCTGCAATATGATAAAAAGGTACCGCAACTAAAACCACCTCCTGATCAACTGTAGGATCTGCCGGAGACTGTGTATTAACTACTAGTGCAGTCAAAGCTTGATAGGATAAAACTACACCCTTCGGGAGTGATGTTGTTCCAGAAGTATAAATTAAAAGTGTAGGATCTCCATCATCTATATCGATAAAAACAGGGATGTCTTCTGCACTTGCACGAATATCTGCGAATGATTCACACCCAGGAGGACTAAAATCAATACCAATCACATTTTTAACACCATTAAGTGAATCTTTCACTTCTTCGTAAATCGGCCAATATCGCTCTGCAATAAATAAAGTTGCAATATCCGCCTCATTAACCATATGGGTAATTTCTTCTGTTTTCGCACGAAAATTTAATGGAACTAAGGTCGCACCCACAGTAGCAGAAGCATAATAAATCTCTACAAAATCAGGACTATTAACAGCCATTACTCCAACATTAGCCCCTTTACCAACTCCAAGAGATTGAAAAGCATTGGCTAACTTATTCACATTTGACTGTAATTCCATATAAGCAATGTGGTGATCTTGATCTGCTAATGCAGTTCTATCTGGCACTATAGCAGAAGAAATAGTAAGAAATTCAGCTGTGTTCATAGCGATCCTCCCACCGCTCTAACAAACGGACGCTATAATCAAATCAAATAAATTCGGAAAGTTCCATTCGCTTCTCATATTTTTTATTCAATATGAAAACAACAAAAGACTACATTAAGTCTCTTGACGAAACAACTCAATCCTATACTTGCATCGCTTTTTTTAGCAATGACAACTCCATACGTAACACCACAGTACTAATTCAACGCTTTATCATCTATCTAAAACCGTAATTACTTCAACCCAGACGTGCAAAATGCCCTCTGCATCTCTTTTGTAAGTCACTTGTGGAGTTCTTAAAGGATAATTAGCACCACTTATAGCATCTCCAGTCAATGCCCACACACTATCAGAACAACGATCCAAAAATACTCCCGTAATACTCAGAGGATTTTTAGAAATACCGCGTGTATCCTCTCTATCATAAATTACTTCACACCCACTTTTCTCATTACGACCATCTACTGCACGAATACGACCATCTTCCATGCCAATAAGATAAAATCCCAACTCATCAAGAGTTATAATTTTGCCTATATCAAATTTTTCAATAGGTCCTGCATCGAATTGAGATACATCAATTCGAGGATCAGCAACTAGTTCACCCCACAAAAAAACTAAAACTGTCAAAGCGGAAAAGGCAATGAGTGCAATAGGGCCAAGGGAAGGAGGAATATTAGGCAACAGATTAAATAGCTTGTGTGATTTTTTTTCCTCGCCATTATGCATAAGTCTCTATATTAACCTTAAACAATTACTACTTAGATAGTGACAATCTAACTCTAGCTTCATAAGCCAGTCCTTCAGAAATTCCCATTTCACTGCTACTACGCACGGATCTCTTAATAGCACGTACAATCTTAGGATTCATCTGAGAAATCTTTACGGCCAAATCAATTGCTAGTTGTAAATATCGTGAATGATCGGTTAGGTACTGTATCAATCCAATTTGATAGGCTTTTTCTGCATTAATTGAATTGCCTGAGGTAATCATCATACTTGAATCAGAAGCATTAATGTGGCGCGGTAGAGTTTGTGTACCGCCAGCCGATGGTATATATCCTAACTTTACTTCAGGTAACGCAAATAGAGCATTATATTCTGCAACTCTCAAATCACAATATAAAGCCATTTCAAGACCAGCACCAAATGAAAATCCCTGAAGAGCAGCGATTAGAGGAGTATCCAGAGATTGCATTAAATTCCACAAATCGCGATTCTCCCTTGCTGCTCGTGCATCAATAATAGAAGGTGCTGTACCAAACTCTGTTATGTCAGCACCTGCAGAAAATGCTCTATCACCTGCTCCATGCAAAACAGCAGATTTAATAGAAAGATCATCGTGAAGTAACATTAGATACTGCCATAGTTCATCACGCATCGCAGTATTTAAGGCGTTTAAGCTTTCAGGGCGATTAAGCCGTAGGATTAATACATCTTCCTGACGTTCTGCATCGATAAAATTAGGCAAAACGACCTCCACAGTTTAGTGCAATTAAGATGCCCAATCAGGCTTCTTAATTGCACTGACTTCACTGCGTGTATGTTCACGTTCCAACTCAGCATTTATTTTTTCACCTAAAAGCTGCATAGCGTATGAACCAGGAGACATTTCCGTTCGCCATCTCCGAATCATAGCTTTATCCTGCTTGCTAAGTTTGATCTCCACAATCTGATCTACAACAGCATCAAACATCGTTGTCGATTCTTCTACTGTAAATTCTACCTTCATGACCAACGCTCCGTTTCAGAAACTTTCACCTTACCTTTTGTACGCATCATTCTGGTTGTACGTTCATCTATATAATTACCGATACGTTCATTTAGGAAAACTGTAAAATCATCCATCGCACTAGTACCTAAATTTCTATCACGTCTCCATTCTTCAACTAATTTGCGGCCTTCAGGGGACAAGTCAACATGATCCAATATTTGTGCACTCACCAACGTGACTAAAATGTGTGCATCATCAGAATTTAGTACGACATTCATCTTCTATTCCTCTCAAAATCAAAAAGTAACTTTATCATTATCTGTTTTTAAATACAGGATCTCTTTTTTCTATAAATGCCGCTACACCTTCTGCACGATCTTCCGTGGCTTGTAAAATTACAGTCAGGTCCAATTCAGTTTGAAGGCCTTCTGAAAGACCAACTTCACTACCTCGAAGTACTGCTTCTTTAGCAAAACGAGTAGCAATAGGGCCACGTGAAGCAATAATTTTAGCAATTTCCTTAACACGTATATCTAATCCTTTTTCATCAATCAATTCGGAAATCAATCCTATACGCAATGCTTCATCTGCATTGATTTCCTCTCCAGTGAGTAGCATACGTAAAGCATTCGATCTACCTATCGCACGTGGTAAACGTTGAGTTGCACCGGCTAAAGGGACATATCCCATCTTAGTTTCCGGAAATGCAAATAATGAATCCGCAGCTGCAACTCGTATATCACATGCCAGCGCTAATTCTAAACCAGCACTGATGACAGAACCAGATGTAGCAACAATTGTTGGTTGCTTTATACTAGCAATTTCAGTAAATGCAGCTCCTATAGTAATCT
Organism: Dehalococcoidia bacterium; assembly: GCA_022451865.1. Classification (GTDB taxonomy): domain Bacteria; phylum Chloroflexota; class Dehalococcoidia; order UBA2979; family UBA2979; genus UBA6955. The sequence continues at coordinate 29,482 of JAKUNM010000009.1, read as the reverse complement.
CATCATCTACTGTCATATTAAGTATTTCCTGTGACCACCCTTTAGCAAATGAAGAATTCAGAGAACGAATCACTACAACATATGTATTCTCTACATCCAAACTAATAGCTGAAGCGTGCTCAGCTAACTCATTTAAGGAATCCAAGTCAAAATAATCTTCTGTGAGCTCCAAAGAGAGTATGGCAATGTGATCTTCATAAGTAATATTTATAGACACATATATTCCTGACCAATAAAACTTTTATTATCTTATATGACATCATACTGAGTATTATCAAAAATAAGATACCGAATATCAAAATTATTATGTAATCAACTTCTATTATCAGATTTTTCGGAATAATACAGATATTCAGGTAATATAATTCTCAGGAAAGGGATATACATGAGATTTCACCGAAGCGATCTACCTGGAATAATTTTTGCTATTCTGGCTCCTGCTGGGATGATGCTTCTAATCTTAGCCTCTTACCAAATTTGGGATCATCATGGCACTCCACTGTTAGGAATGATAGCTGGAAATATAGCTATTGGTGCTGGTCTTTTAGCTGCCTTTAGTCGATTTATCCATAAATGGGATGTAATTATTATCTCTTTGTTACTAATAGCACTTTCTGTAATTACAGTACTAACTTTTCAACAACTTGAATACACTTCTAATATCTATTACACACTACTTAAGTGGGTTGGAGTGATTGGATTTTTAGTTTTTAATGTGTCAGTGATTCTCCAATTCCTTAAAAACGGTGTGGAACCAGCATTAAATAGACGTGATGAACGCTTAGCTGCAAAAGACAATTCATAATATGAGGACTTGATCCATTACAACTTTATCTACAGAAACATCTGCATTATTTATGGCTGCTGAATGGATGAGTCATCATTATTTTCGTACTTTTCATGTTCATAATGAAAAATCTAAAATACATGATGCAATTCTTAAGCAAAGAAATTTTAGTGTTGGCGTTACTATAGCTAAATTATGGGGAAACACTGATTACGCAAATACAATTGATGACTATGAAAATTTACTCAATAAAGAAGTAGAAGAGGACGGTGCTTATAACATTTGGATCCCGCCTCGGGTAAACATTAACGATCTCACATTATCAAATTCTGATATCAATAAAACATTACTAAATGGAATAAAATACCTTTCACCAGGAGAACGACGGGAGGTAAGAATCCCCACCTCAGTTAAGTTAGCGAAATTAGAAAATGATGGAGCCTATGTTGCTGTAAGTGGTGGATTATCCAATGAATGGACAATAATTTCTGAAGGAATTGAAGGATCATTCCACCTTGATTCTAGAGAAATATATAGAACACCTGATGAAAAGGCAGAACTTGATGTGATTTTGTCGCAAATTAGAGACAAAGCCAGTTTACTAAAAGTTGAAGAATTAACGACTGTTCCAGTACATGATTATTGGGTTGTTTCGCGCTTACAAAAAGATGCACCAGATGGTATCTCTGTAATTAGTACCCCACCTCAAATTGATCTAATCGAAGGATCATATATTCGCAAAGAATTACGTCAACAAATTGCTAGGGCCACCAAACAAATCACTGCAGAATCTACAGATCTTTCTTTATTAATACTCTTAACCAGCGTAACGCATATGAAAGATGAACTATTTACTACTTCACTAAAGAGTATGAATCCTCAACTTTATGGCAACCTAGATCTTATATTACTTGTTGCAGATGGATCAGTTAGACAAATTTTAAAACCACGATCTTTGCCATGGGAATAATTACTTCTTTTCCGAATCATCTTCTATACGAATAGATACTACTTCTTGAGAAATTAATACCACATATGTTCCTGAAAGTTTGTCATGAAGCGTTTGAGATTTGCGGTCCCATTTTGCCCACAAATAACCCAGTAAAAAAATATTTCGACTAACAAATGCACCCATTGTCCTGACGAGACCATAGGTCAATCCAGGAGGTAAACCATCTTCACGGACTATTCTAAGCCCCGCATATCGTTTACCAGGAGACCAGCCACGAGGATTGAAGATGCAACCGTAGCCAATTCGCAATAATGATGATGCTGCTGTTATCTGTGTAGCAACTATTGGAGATTCATAACGAAACACAACTGCTAATATAATCCAGATAACAAAAAGTAAAGACATTACTAAAAGTTCATCAATAAGAAAACCTACAAATCTTCTGCGGAAAGGTGCCAGAGGATACAAACCTGATGCATTCTCTAAATCAGGTTTGTATTTACCTGTTGATGAAGATAAAACGTCTGGGCCATCTTCTCCCGACAAAGAACCATCTCCAGACCACTCGGGGCCAGGAGAGCCTTGAATACGTGATATAAAAAATTCTTTATGATTATTCAAAATGATCATTCAATTTATGCATGAACACTTATCGCACCATCAACTACTATCATTTCTGAATCCACAAAGTCACTGCTATCCGAAGATAAATAAACTAATGCACCTTGAAGATCTGTAGAAGTACCTAGGCGACGAACAGGAATATATTTTTCTAAAATTTCTCGCAATGCACCATCTTGCTGAGGACCCGTTAAGTCACTATAAAAACCCAATCCAAGTGCATTAACTGTTACGCCTTGCCGAATCCATTCAATGCCTAATGATCTTGTAAAACCTAAGATCGATCCTTGAGTAGCAGAAAAAATCGCACAATTTGGAACACCCCTGTCAGCCAAGATAGAAACTATATTAATAATCTTGCCTTTTCCTCGAGTTAGCATCTTTCTACCTACTATCGAAGTTGGTATTAAGGTACTCTGCACATTACTTGCAAAAAGCTCTTGAGATTCATCAATCGAAAATTCTAAAAAAGGTTTGATGCTTGCAGTATGATTAGCATTAACCAAAACATCAATCGGGGCAATACTCATTTCAAGCTCTGAAATTGTCTGATCTAATTGAGTCGCATTTTTTAAATCAACATTGAGAACTTCTCCGCTTGACCCAACTGACCAACATTCGTTCAAAATTGAATTAGCCATTACTTCTTGATCTTTATCATCAGAAGCGGTCGTTAAAGATACATTTGCCCCAGCTTCTGCTAACCCCACTGCAAAAGCTCTTTGCAAAGGACTGATAGCACCAGTTACAAGACAATGCTTACCTTCTAAGCTAAACATAATATGTCCTTTCTAAATTCATAATTAATTTCCGATATTAGATCTTACAAATTTGGAGCAATGCCAGCAGGAGTTACACCCGCAGCAATAGCACCACCATCAATTAATACTGTTTCACCAGATAAATACTCTGAGGCCTCTGAGGCTAGAAACACAGCAAGAGGTCCCATTTCATTCATAAATCCAAATCTTCCAGCTGCTTGCATTTGGCCACGTGCTTCAGTTTCGGGTCCTAGTTCATGAGGAAATGCCCCTGGTGCAATACAAGAAACACGAATGCCATCTCGAGCATATGTCATTGCTAAGCACTTAGTTAATGAAATTATCCCTGCCTTTGCAATTGGATACATAAATTGATTCCGTCCACCGCGATACCCCCACCCAGAGGCTACGTTAATTATTCTCCCCGATCGATGACTTACCATATGTTCAATTATTGAGCGTGAACAAAAAAATGCAGATGATAAATTCACATCAATTCCTGCATGCCAGTCTTCATCTGTAAGTTCAGGTAATGTCTTACCGCGACCAGCTCCACCTCCGCCAGCATTATTAATCAAAATATCTATTTGACCAAAATGTGATATCGCTGATTGAATCATTGATTCAACAGCATTTGAATCGGTAACGTCAGTTGGTAAAGACAAAAATTCTTTTCCTTTTTCTTTAACCATTTCTGCTGTTTCTTCTAAAGGTTCGGGTCTTCTACCAACACCTACTATATTCGAACCAGCTGCAGCCAAAGCAAGAGCCATTTCTCGACCCAAATTACTGCCAGCACCTGTTACGATGGCTGCTTTTCCCTCAAGCTGAAATTGATCTAATACCGTCATACTATTTCCCTACACTAAAAATACTTAACGCCTTTGAACACTAACTCATGGTATACGCAATAACCATTAATCCAAGAACAATTCTATACCAAACAAAAGGCCACAACGTGCCATTTTGTAAATATCGCAACAAAAATCGGATAACAATAATACCAACAAGACAAGAAATAAAACTGCCAGCGAGTAAAACTGCTAAATTTATCGAATAACTATTTTGCTGAGTTTCAAAAAATCTTAATAAACTTGCTCCTATTACTGCAGGTGTAGACAACAAAAAAGAAAAACGTGCAGCATTTACACGATCAAAACCCAGCATTCGAGCTGCACCTATCGTTAACCCTGCTCTAGAAACACCTGGAATTAAACTCACAGCTTGAAATACACCGATAAATAGCGCATTACTTAGATAGATATCTTCTAATTTCTTACTACTTTCCCCTAACCGATCCATAAGTCCAATCAATATCCCAAAAACAATCAAAGCAATACCTACTACTAGTGGTTGACGTAAAGTCTGTTCAATTAAATCGTGAAAAATAAATCCTATAATTACGACAGGAATTGTAGCGATCATAATCCAAATTAATAGTTGAGATTGAACATTCCATTTTTTAATTAGCACACCATGGTCAGCAATATCGTAAAAAACAGAATAGAAAATATTCTGCCAATCTCTCCAAAAAAACAAGACAACTGCAATTGATGTTCCACAATGCAGAGCAACATCAAAAGTAAGTGAGTTGTTTGGTTCATCAAAATGAATAAATTCTTTCACTACAATAAGATGCCCTGAGGATGAGATAGGTAAAAATTCGGTTACTGCCTGAATGATACCCATAATAAGTGCACGTAACAGATCAGTTAATTCAAACACGAACCACCTCAATACCAACTTGCTACAGGATTACCCCATTGGAAAGGTCGAGTAAGCACAAACCGCAAATCTTGATCACCTGTAAAATTCTTCAGTGCCCCAACCAACGGTTCTGTTAGTTCAAGTCTATAACCCAGATCCTGAGCGTACCAATCTAGATTTAAGTATGTATCTAAATAACCAATCTTAGTCTGTTCATTTGTAAATAGTTGTTGGACATCAGTAACAAAATTACTAATATCATCGACAATATCCTTAAAATGTCGCACATGTCTGATTCGTTTTGGGACAATCGTTGTGTTGAATTCAGGAACGAAAATACATGCATATTCACCCTGACTTTCTTCCATAAATTGAGGTTTAGAAAGATTTTTAGACGCCCAGGCAAATGCACATGCTTGTGAAAATACATCTAAACAGGCTTGTTCATTAGACCAACTGAATTGATTTAGATCTCCGACCGCATTTCGAGCTTTTTTAATAAAAGTATCCATTTCATTTGTTTCTGAAATTTCATCTAAAGCGGAACCAAGCCAAAACAATGGGGGGTTATGTTCTGGAGTTCTTGTTTTTATATGTGCGATAAATGGTGCACGTGGATCAAGGTCTGGGTTAACTTCGGGATAAATCACATCAAGCCAATCCTGAATATCCATCTTCACTCCTCAGTAGTACAGAAAATTATATTCAACTCATCTAATTATTTTTATAAAAAGGTAGATCCACTACTTCAGCATCAATTTGTTGACCAGAAATCTGTACAGACACTTTCTCAAGATCTGGGCTCAAATATGCTAACCCAATACTTGCAGTTAACTGAGCAGAATAAGCAGCATTGACTAGAGCACCTATATTATTATTCTCTGAGAAAATTCTATCCCCACGATGAGCAATACCTTGCCCTAAAATCTTAATACCTCGAATTGATCTTTCAGGAATATTTTCATTACTACTTAACAAAATATCAACACCCGGAAAATCTCGATCATACAAATCGACAAGATCTTGCAAATTAGCTTCAAGTGGAGTAACTGGTGCAGGAGTTTCATATGGAGCTTCAAGAAATCCTGCTTCTATTCGTAGAGCATCATGTGCAGCCAAACCAGCAGGGACGATACCCATTGTGACAGCATTGTCAAAAAAATGCTCGCCAACCTCTGGTGAAAGTAAAAACCAATATCCATCTTCATTAATTTGCGAGATGCGTGCAATTAATGCTCTGTACCCGCCTAATAAAATTTCATGAACTTCACCAATGGGTACTGCTTTCGGAATTGTTATTCCAACCACACCTTCCAAAAGTTTTTCTGATTCAGGACCTTGCACTGAAAAAAGTACACTATCCGCGATTCTATCTGAAACAATTACATCATTTTCTAAAGAACGCTGATCTATTACTTCACCTACCATACCGAGTAGATGTGATTGAGTTTTTGGTCCAGATATAACTAGCCATCTACCATAACTCAGGTGAAAAACTGTAGGGATATCTAAAAGTACACCGTTTGGATGACAAACCAGAACGCGTTTGAAGTGACCTTCAGGGATATCTTTAACTGAAGTAGCAAAAACACTATCTAAAATTTCCAAAGATCTTTCACCAACAACATAAAATCTCCCTAAATGAGATCGATCAAAAATAGCTGCTTGCTGCCTTGCTGCTCTCTGTTCATCGTAGACACCTTTAAACCATAAAGGAACTGTAAAATTATGTACTGGCGCAGGATGCCATTGATACTTCATGTATACATGAGCTAATGCCAAACGATTAGTTTGGACAATTTCTTCCTCAGAAGAATCATCTTTTCGTAACAAAGGAATCCAGTTTTTTAACTGATCGCTATTATTATTCAAAACTAACCTCTAATAAATAATTTCTTTAACTGAAAGCTATTGTCGGGTCAACATCTACCCATTTCCTATAACCATTTGAAGTGCGTGTCATACGACCAACACCAGGAAATTCACCATGGCAAAAAATTATTAATGCCTCATCATCAATGCATTTTTCCATAAGTGCCTTTTTAGTTTCCATTGAAACCAAAGGGAGAATATCTAATCCTGAAGCCCATGCGGTCCTTTCCAATTGTGACTTATGCTGAGCCATATCACCAACATAAACACCCCACTCCTGCCCTGAACGAACCACAACCGTACCATGACCTGCCGTATGTCCAGGAGTAGGAACAAATACGACTTCATTCGTAACTAGATATTCTTTTTCAGGATCAATTAATTCTAATCGATCGATAATTGGGTCTAGATTTCGAGCTAAATATGTTGCACGTGTTCTTTCATTAGGATTAGTAGCATCTTCCCACTCTTGTCTACTCATAAGATATGTTGCATTCCGAAAAGTAGGTTCGAGAATATTATTCGCATCGCTAATTCTTGTATTCCAACCACAATGATCAGCATGTAAATGAGTATTAATGACAATATCTATATCCTCAGGAGCAATGTCAATCTGTTTCAATGAGTCTATTAAATTGCCCTGTTCCAAAGGTGATGCAGCTAAACGATCTTCTGGTTTTCCACCAATCCCTGACTCCACCAAAATAGTTTTTCCTTCAGATTTTAATACTATACAATTTAGACCAAGGGGCATTCTGTAACTTGTGTCCAATTGTTTCTGTTGCCTTTCCCACATTATCCTAGGAACAACTCCAAATATCGCTCCAGCGTCATACCAATAGACCCCATCACTTACTACATTAAAATCGACGGATCCAATTGAGTACTTAGCATTTGAATTTTGATTCATTCTTAATCCTTTATCCATTGACATTGAATCACTAGCACAATCTTGTTTTTTTTTCTAGAAAGTTTAGAGATATGTACTAAAATGGTTTCCGTTCAAACAAACATCATCCTATGATTCATTTCAAAATTTCGTTAAATGCCATACGATAAGATTATATTTAGGAGTAGACTATGCCCACACCGACAGCTTTTTTTCAAGGCGAATTTGTTCCTATGGAAAACGCCAAAATTGGTATAATGACACATGCATTCAACTATGGAACTGCTGTCTTTGAAGGTATACGCGGCAATTGGAATGACACTCAAAAACAACTTTACCTTTTCAGATCAAGAGAACATATCGAACGGCTACGCCAAAGTGCAAAAATTATGCGAATGCAGCTTAATTATTCTGATGATGAATTAGTCAAAATCATTCATGAATTAGCTTTGAAAAATGGTTATACGGAAGACGTCTACATTCGCCCTATGGTTTATAAATCATCTGAAGCTGTAGGGGTTCGTATGCATGATCTTGAAGATGATTTTTTACTCTTTTTAACACCTTTTGGTGCGTACCTTGACACAGAAATTGGTGCACGTTGTATGACATCTTCATGGAGACGAATTGATGACACAATGATCCCCGCAAGAGCAAAAGTTAATGGTCTCTATGTAAATAATGCAATGGCAAAAACAGAAGCTCAACTTAATGGTTTCGATGAAGCTATTATGTTAAATGTCGATGGGCATATTTCTGAAGGATCAGGCGAAAATATAGTAATGATAAAAGGTGACACAATTATTACTCCACCCCCTCAAGACAATATTCTTGAAGGAATCACACTTGAAACCGTACTTTCCGTAGCGCAAAAAGATTTAAACCTTCCCATAGTTAGAAGATCAATAGATCGCAGTGAGTTATACATTGCTGAAGAGGTCTTAATGACTGGAACTGCGGCGCACGTAACACCTGTGACCGAAGTAGATCGTGTCCCTGTAGGATCAGGTAAACCAGGCCCAATCAGCAAAAAATTACAGGACACATACTTTAAAATTGTTACTGGAGAACTTTCTGATTATCACAATTGGTTAGATCCAATTTACCCAAAATAGATGTTAAAATTTTGCTTTTATATTAATTAGGTACTCGGAGTAATGACTTTTCATCCGCCACGAGCTCTAGGATTAACGATTGGTGCTTGCCTGACTTTATGGTCAACAGGCATTACTATCCTGTTTATTAATTTTGCAGTATCTGAAAATTTTTCAGTCACCACTATAATTTTTTTATCATTTGCATTATGTATGGGACTAGTCACCATTTTTTTTGCTAAATGGAACTATTCTTTAGTAACAATGGAATATTCATTAGATAGAAATGGTGTAGTTATCAAATGGGGAGAAACTATACAAATTATCGCTCTTGACTCAATAAAAAGCATAATCCCTGCTTCATCAGCAGGGTTACCAAAAATCAGTGGAATTTCTTGGCCAGGAAATTATATTGGCAACGGTAAACTAGCAAAAATAGGTAACATCCAATGCTACTTAACAGAAAAACAATCCGATAAGGTTATATATCTTGTAACTGAAAAAAACACATATGGTATAAGTATTGAAAATCCTAGAAAATTTGCTCAAGAAGTTCAGCTTAGAAAAAATTTAGGACAGTTAATCCCTCTAGAATCACATGCACAACGAACACCAAATTTTTGGGGATCGCTCAGTATGGATAAATATCTTCAATACCTCCTACCTTTGTCATTTTTAAGCGGGTTCCTAATGTGGCTTTTCTTTGCAATCCAATTCCAAGGTTTACCTAATCAAATAAATGTGCATTTCCCTCTATATGTTCAGCAAGAAATCATAAACTTCAAATCAAAAAATTCGCTTTTTGTTCTACCTCAAGCAGCTTCAATTATATTCCTTTGTAATCTAGCTATGGCATTTTTCTTATATAAAACTACAAAATTTGTTTCTTATTTGTTTTTATTAACAATAATAATCGTGAATTTGAGCTTTATTGTTGCCATCATGATGTCAATATAATTATCGAATTAGGATCCATGCTATGAAATCGATCAGAAAAAGGCGTTTAGGGCGTACTAATCTTTTCGTAACCGAATTAGGGTTAGGTGCAATGGATACACCTACATCAAAAGAAAGTCATCAAACTATCAATGCAGCTAAAAATGTAGGGATCAATTTTATAGATACTGCACGAGAATACTCAGGCAGTGAATTCCTTCTAGGACAACACTTACGGAATAACCCAAATAGCAATTTCAAAATCACCTCAAAGACCTTCAGCCATACAGCAAATGGAAGCCAACACGATGTAGACAAATCTATTGCTACCCTAGGATTAAGTGAAATACCTTTGTATCAACTTCATGACATATCAACTTTTGATGCTTGGTCAAAAGTTAATGATGAAGAAGATGGAGCAATTGCAGGTTTAAGAATTGCAAAGTACAGAGGATTAATTAAACATCTTGGAATTTCATGCCATAATCTTAGTCTGCTAACTGAAATTATCCAATCAAATATTTTTGACACAATCATGATTGAATACTCTGCTTTTTATCCATCAACAGCTTCAATTATTGAAATGGCAGCACAAAATGATATCGGTGTAATAGTAATGAGGCCTTTAGGTGGATCTGGTCGAATGAGTGCATTAAGAACTGCTGTTGAAGAAGGATATAAAGGTCCTTTAACACCAGCAAATTTACTACGATATGTTCTTACAAATCAAAATATTTCTGTGGCAATACCTGGCGCAAGATATCCTTCTCGCATACAAGATAATTTTTCCACTGCAATGAACTATCAACCAATGAGTCAATCAGAATGCAAAGAGATCGAAATCGAGGCAATAAATCTGTACTAGAAATAGGAAGATTCGAATATATTTTTTCTTACTGACAATCAGGAGAGCGCAATTGCTCTTTTCTACCAGTTAATAACTGTGCAAACTTGGAAATTGGAATCAAGCTTGATCCAAGTATTTGTCCAAAACGATTTACAATCTCAGAATATGTTGTTTCGCCTCGTATTAATGAACCAGCAGGGTCCCAAAAACGATTAGAATGCTGTAGCAACCAAACAAAAGGATCAGGTAAAACATGAAAAATCTCCATCAATGCTCTGGACTTTTCAATATCAGGAATGATCGAATCGGTAATCGAAAAATGATAGTCATCCAAAGCATTTGATTGTCCTTGCAAAAAACTATTTACTGCGGGAGCAATAGAGACTGCGGAAGCAATAGCACCATAAATCCCTTCTCCAGATAAAGGATCGACAAATCCAGCAGCATCACCTATAACAGCTGAACCACCTGCACTTACCAATGTACCAGGGCGAATTAAGGGCAAATGATGACCACGAATTTGTTCAAGTTTTGAAAAATCAAATCCATAGACTTCACATAGTTTTGCTAAATCAGATCTTAATGAATGTCCAACATTAATCTTCCATCCACCTATCCCAATATTAAGATGATCTTCTTTAGGGAAAATCCATCCATAACCACCCTTAACTAAACCGAAATTCAATCCAACCATCCCTTTATACTCTTCAGGAATACCATTAGGAAAAGGCATATTGCCTTCAATAGCTACTGCACGCTCTATGGGATTTTCATAGCCTAAATTTTTCGACACTATTCCATTTGCTCCATCAGCACCAATCAGAATGCTAGACGTATATTTATCTCCATGCCGGTCAGTTACCTCGAATTTATTTTGAGATAACCTTCTTACACGATCCACAGCGACGCCGTCACGAAAATCAACACCTGACTTTTGTGCATGTTCAACAAGAAAAGAATCCAACCGGGTTCGTTGAGTCATGTATGTTATAGGCTTAGAGGTATGTCGAGTAATTATTTGATTGTCACGCAATCGCAAATGTGCTCCGTAGACTACATCTTCAATTACGGGATCAAGTGAAAAAGGTAAAAGTTCATCCGTCCGTATCGTAACACCACCACCACAAGGCTTATCACGAGGAAAGCGTGATTTATCTAAAAGGAGAACTTCCCATCCTAAAGAAGATATCTCTCTAGCAGCAGTAGAACCAGCAGGACCAGCACCAATTACAATCACTTCTTTATCCATAATTAAATGCTACGACAGGGAGACTCTTTAGTCAGGTAATTATTCTCAATTTAAGGAAAAGGTAATTTTAAAATTTACCAATAAGTCACCATAACTAGTTGACTTATTGTGCGAATCCTGATGATACTATTAGGACTATGCAGAACAACACATCAATAAGCATTGACCGTTCCGTGGTCTTATCTGGCCTGAGCTTATTGGTGCCTTCTAACGTCTTACTAGTCCTTACATAGGCGATACTGTCGTCCACCTGACGAGCAGTGTCGCCAAAAGAACCCGCAAGGGTAGTTTGTCTTGCAAATAAAAAAATTAATGAAATTCACAGGAAGAACAAAATGAAGAAGATTACTGGAGCAGATATAGTCCTTGAATCACTCAAAAAAATTGGTATCGATACTGTCTTTGGATATCCAGGCGGTGTGGTTCTTCCATTATATGATCGATGGCCTTCACATCCTGAAGTGCGCCATATTTTAGTTCGTCATGAACAAGGTGCTGGACATGCAGCTGAAGGATATGCAAAGGCTTCAGGGAGATTGGGTTGTGCTTTAGCTACTTCAGGTCCTGGAGCAACGAATCTCGTTACAGCTATTACTGACGCTATGATGGATAGTATCCCTGTACTTTTCATAACTGGAAATGTTGCCCGAAACCTTTTAGGAAGAGATGGCTTTCAAGAAGCAGATATCACTGGTATTACAATGCCAATTACTAAACACAATTATCTCGTAATGCGAGCGGAAGATATCGCACCAACTTTTGCTGAGGCAGCTTATATAGCCACTACTGGCAGACCAGGTCCAGTACATATTGATATTCCTAAGGATGTATTTATCGAAGAAGCTGATTTCGAGTGGCCAGAGCAAATTTCTATTAGAGGATATGAACCATTTCCTTTCATTAATGAAGATGAAATCAAGAATGCAGTTCAGCTAATTCGCAGAGCTGAGCGACCAATAATTTTTGCTGGACACGGTATTATTCAAGCAGATGCATCTAAAGAGTTAATGGAATTTGCTGAAAAATCAGGTACTCCAGTTCTCAATACCTTATTAGGTCTTGGATCAATTCCTCAAGATCATGTTCTCTCCTATGGAATGATGGGGATGCACGGATCTTATTGGGCCAACCACGCTGCATCAAATGCAGACCTTATAATAGGATTAGGTATGCGCATGGATGATCGTGCATTAGGTCGCTTTGCCGATCTCAACCCTACGGCAAATGTCATACATGTAGACATAGATCCAGCAGAACATAACAAAAACATAATCACCACCACGCCAATTGTAGGTAACGTCCGGGAAGTATTAAAAATACTAATCACACAATTCGAGCCATTATCACACATTGATTGGATACATTGGATCGATGAATTACGTAGAGATCATAAGGATTCATTTAAAGTACCTGAGGTAGATGAGCTAACTCCTCAATACATTGAATCTCGAATAGCTGAAAAAATTGGGAATGAAGGAGTTGTAGTAACAGGAGTTGGACAGCACCAAATGTGGGCCGCACAACTAATGAATATTTCAAGGCCTCGTCAGCTAATTACTTCTGGTGGTTTAGGTACTATGGGTTTCGAGGTTCCTGCAGCGTTAGGAGCTCAAGTTGCCGAACCAAACAGAACCGTTTGGACAATTTGTGGTGATGGTGGATTTCAAATGACTAATCAAGAAATTGCCACAATGATCGATGAAAATTTACCTGTCAAAATGGCAATCATGAACAATGGATTCTTGGGAATGGTCCGACAATGGCAAGAACTTTTTTATGGAAATAACTATGTTTCCGTCAATATGTCACAGCCAGACTTTGTTAAACTTGGTGAAGCATATGGTATAAAATCACTTCGTGTAAGCAATAAGTCAGAAGTTGATGATGTAATTATAGAAGCAAATAATCATCCCGGTCCCGTTTTAATTGATTTCCAAGTGGAAACTGAAGGAAATGTTTGGCCGATGGTGCCAGCTGGTGCTGCACTTAGCGAAACTGTTGAAACATCAGATCAAGTTAAGGCTTTGTAGTCTTAGGTAATTTGGAGAATTAAAATGAAACACACTCTAGCAGCTTTAGTTGAAAATCATCCTGGAGTTCTTAATCGCGTTGCCTCATTATTTCGAAGACGAGGTTTTAATATTGAATCTTTAGCTGTAGGAACTACAGAACAAGAGGGCATCTCGCGAATGACTTTTGTAGTGGAGGGAGATGATAATGTAGGTGAACAGGTAGAAAAACAACTTTACAAACTAATCGACATTATTCAAGTTTCTGACCTTAGCCGTGAAGAATCAATAGTTAGAGAAATTGCACTTATTAAGGTTCGATCTGAAAAAAATAATCGTAGGGACATCCTCGACTTAGTAGAAATATTTAGGGCACAAGCAGTAGATATCACAGAATATAGTGTAGTTATACAACTTGTGGCCCATCCAGAAACTGTCGATAGCTTACTAGAAAACCTCGCCGCGTATCCCATTATTGAAATGGTAAGAACTGGACGTATTGCCATGTTAAGAGGCCCACAAGCAATTTCTGTCCCAACTACTGAACCAGTTGAAGTTGCTAGATTTCATCAAGCATCAGGTAGGCGCCCTGAGGGAGAATTACCCTACATCTCAGAATAAGTTTATGTATATAAACTAATAGGAGTTGAAAATGAGTAGTAGCGAAAAAGTTTATATCTTTGACACGACACTTCGCGATGGAGAACAGTCGGCAGGGATCGGTTTTACAGTCAATGAAAAACTTGAAATTGCACGAGCACTCTCAAGATTGAATGTCGATATTATCGAAGCTGGATTTCCTATATCTTCACCAGGAGACTTAGAATCAGTTGCAGAAATTGCTAAACAAGTCAAAGGACCAGTAATCGCAGGTCTCGCTCGAGCAGCCTTTAATGACGTAGATGCAGCTTGGGAAGCTGTAAAACATGCAGAGACTCCACGAATACATGTTTTTCTATCTTCAAGTGATATCCATCTAGCACAACAGCTACGAAAAAATCGTGAAGATATAATGGAAATGGCCCGAGCTGCAGTTTCAAGAGCTGCAAAATATACCTCGGATGTCGAATTTTCTCCTATGGATGCTACACGATCTAGACCAGAATTCGTATATCAACTTGTTGAAGCAGCAATCGAAGAAGGGGCAACGACAATTAATATTCCGGATACTGTCGGATATGCTATTCCTGAAGAGTTTGAAGCCTTCATACGTTCTCTTCCTGAAAATGTACCAAACATGCATAAAGCACGAATATCTGTACATTGCCAAAATGACTTAGGAATGGCAACTGCAAATTCTTTAGCAGGAATTCTCGGTGGTGCACGTCAGGTTGAAGGGACAATTAATGGAATTGGAGAAAGAGCTGGTAATGCATCTTTAGAAGAAATTATCATGTCGATACGTACACGTGACGATTTCATGAATGTACATGTAGATGCAAAGCCACAGGAAATTTACTCAATTAGTAAATTGGTTGAACGTGCATCAGGTATGACATTACAACCACATAAAGCAATTGTAGGGAAAAATGCTTTTCGACATTCATCAGGTATCCATCAAGATGGTGTTCTAAAAATGAGAGAGACTTATGAAATAATGGATCCTGTTGAATTGGGTATCCCAGGCGGTTCAGCTATTGTACTGACAAAAACGTCGGGTCGGCATGGTCTGCAATCGAGATTAGAATCTCTAGGAATTGAACCCTCAGAAGATGAATTCCAAAGAATATGGGATGCGTTTTTAGATGTTGCTGATGCCAAAGATGAAGTTGATGACCGCGATCTAATGGCCATTATCTCTGAGCAAACACAAATTCAAGTACAAGATGCCTGGACATTAGATCTTGTCCAAGTATCAACTGGTGACCACGGTACTCCCACGGCAACAGTCCGATTAATGGATCCAGATGGTAATACCTCTGAAGATGCAGCGATAGGAACAGGACCAGTTGACGCCATTTATAGAGCAATAAATCGTGTCACAAATACCGAAAATTCATTAACAGAATTCTCTGTGAAATCAGTTACAGAAGGAATTGATGCACAAGGCGAAGTAACCATTAGAGTCGAAACAAATGGTGATGCATATCAGGGCAGGGCTGCAGATACAGACATTTTAGTAGCGAGTGCCCGAGCTTATTTGCATGCGCTAAATCGAGCTATTGCTGTAAAGAACATTGCTGAATAGTCCATTGCAACTTTATGCATTTGCTATAGCTAATTGTTTAAGTTTCTGAATTGCTTCAGTCTTCTTACGCGAATCATGAACAGTGCTTTCGTATGCAATATCAAAAAGTGGAGCCATATTAATTAGTACTTCGACTCGTTTGAAAAAATATGTATCGAACGAATTGTTGTAGTTAATCATGATCTTATCCAAGAACTCTTTAGGCATATCATTTAATATACCTGCAAAATCAATAGCAAAATCACTGATCATAGTGTCACCAAAGTCAATTACACCACATAAATTATATTCAGAGTCAACTAATAGATGTTCGCCACTTATATCACCATGCACGAGAACTGGAGATTGCGAAAAATTATTATCATAATAACGAAATTTCTCTTGTAAGTTTTTTAAATACGTATACGAATATCCATCAATATCATCCTTCGCAGTTTTAAGCATTGGAATATAATGATCATCCAATAAGTTTATTGTCTGTATGTCGATACTATCCAAACTATCGAGTGAAATAGTGTGTAACTGGTAAAAGAAATTAGCAATCTGAATCGCCAATGTATTAATTTTAGACTCCGGTATTGTAACTGAACTTAGATTTCTTCCCTCTATGAATCGGTAAATCATAGCGAAATGACCATCTTGAGATTCGACCAATTGAGCATCTTGGGGGGTAATACCTGAAACAATTATATCTTGTAGATAATTGAGTAATTTAACTTCTTGGCGAAAAGAATTAATTTCGGAATAGACACATGACTTTGCAATAGATATAGCCCAATATGTTTGTCCATCAGAGACTCGATAGACCCTTCTATTCATACCAAAGCCAATCTGTTCCACACTTTTGTACTCGATAGTTGGAAGTACTATCTGAACAGAACGAAAAACGCTCTCCGGTAACGGAACATTATCGACATTAGCAGTCATCAATTTATCTTTAGATTATCCTGACCAGCTTGATCTGTACTTGGTAAAAAAATCGAACGTATTTCTTCAAAAGAAGAAATCTTCTCTTCATTTGCCAATGTAATTCCTATATCATCCAAACCATTAAGTAATCGATGCTTTACAAATTCATCAATTTTGAATTGACGTGACCAATCTGAGCCTATCATGACAGTCTGATTTTCCAAGTTAATAACAATCTCTCCCTCGGGTAATTCTTCAGCACGAGACATTAAGTAATCAACATCATCTTGATCAAGTTGAATAGTCAGTAGACCAACTTTAGAACAATTGTTACGGAAAATATCACCAAAACTTGGGGCAATAATTGCTTCAACACCCATATCTTCTAAAGCCCATACAGCATGTTCTCTACTAGAACCACATCCGAAATTTTGCTGTGCAAGCATAATAGGCGCACCCTGATATTGAGGTCGATTAGTTATAAAATCATCATCTTTACGCCAGTCAAAAAAGGCAAATTCACCATAACCTGTTCGCTCTATACGTTTCAAAAATTGCTTAGGAATTATTTGATCTGTATCAACATCAGCACGATTTAAAGGAATCGCATTCCCACGAACTTGTTTAACTTCTTTCATCAGATTATCTCCCTAACATCTACAAAATTACCTGAAATGGCTGCTGCTGCAGCCATTTCAGGACTAACGAGATGTGTTCTTCCACCAGCACCTTGACGTCCTTCAAAATTTCTGTTGCTTGTAGAAGCACACCTTTCTTGAGGTAATAAAATGTCTGGGTTCATTCCTAAACACATCGAACAGCCAGGCTCACGCCATTCAAAACCTGCATCTTTAAAAATTACATCTAACCCTTCTTCTTCTGCTTGTTGTTTAACTTTACCCGAACCAGGAACAATCATTGCATTTACAGAAGAAGACACTTTTTGACCATCAATAATAGTTGCTGCCCTTCTTAAGTCTTCTATACGCCCATTCGTACAAGATCCAATAAATACTCGATCTATGCCTATATCCGTAATTGCTGTACCTGCCTCTAAACCCATATATTTCAATGCCCTCTGAGCAGTTTCGCGCGAAGATGCAGTCGTAGCATCATCAGGGTTAGGCACTACATCACTAACTGGTACACTTTGCGCTGGCGTAGTTCCCCAAGTCACATGTGGTGCTATGTTGTTTCCATCCAAAACGATCGATTTATCAAAAATCGCACCATCATCACTCACAAGTTTTTTCCAATTTTCTACCTGCCGGTCCCAATCTAATCCAGAAGGTGAAAATTCTTTACCGCGTAAATATTGAAAAGTTTTTTCATCTGGAGCTATCAATCCTGCTCTTGCACCACCTTCAATAGTCATATTACACACTGTCATTCTTTCTTCCATCGAAAGGTTACGAATTACATCACCACGATATTCAATTACATGTCCAACACCACCATCAACCCCAGTACGCTGAATAATGGCTAAAATTACATCCTTGGCTGTGACTCCGACTCCAAGTTCACCTGTAACTTCAACTGACATGGTTTTCGGTCGACTTTGTGGTAGTGTTTGTGTAGCTAAAACATGTTCAACCTCTGAAGTACCAATACCAAAAGCTAAAGCACCAAACGCACCATGCGTTGAAGTATGACTATCACCGCAAACAATGGTCATACCAGGTTGAGTTAGACCATGTTCAGGACTAATGATATGAACAATACCTTGCCGCAAATCAAATATATCCCACAAAGGAATATCAAAATCATTGCAATTCGTTCTCAAAACTTCTATTTGTTGAGTAGACAAGGGATCAGGATTAGGTAATGTACGATCGGTCGTAGGCACATTATGATCTACTGTTGCTAACGTTAGATCAGGCCGACGTACGCTCCTGTTTGTCATTCTTAATCCATCAAATGCTTGAGGTGATGTAACTTCATGAACTAAATGTAGATCAATGTATAAAAGGTCAGGCTTGCCCTGTTCTGCATGGACAACATGTTGTTCCCAAATCTTATCTACAATTGTTTGCGGTTGAGTCATTTTAAGCTCCATTCTAATTAACAATTAAATTTCAAACACCTTGACCCCAGTGAAAGAGCCAATATTCGTAAGCATCTTGTAACGCAAGCAATGAAGCACCTACAACGTCCGTAGAAGCTCCAACTGTTCGCCATAAACGTACACCATCACTGGATTCGATCAGAACACGTACAGCAGCATCAGCACCTGCACCAGAATCAATAATTCGAACCTTATAATCTACTAAGCGAACTTGAGCTATTTCCGCATGTACTTCGGACAAAGCTTTTCGCACAGCAGCGTCTAAGGCAGATACAGGACCATTCCCATCAGCAGCTACTTGTGACAAATGATCACCTATACGCATTTTTACCATTGCCTCAGCTTGCATTTCTGCCATATACGAATCACTACTAGTATTTCGTCCATGTTCTACAATCAGAAAATCTTCAAGATTAAATGGAGATGTGTAATCATCTTGTAAACGACGCACCAGTAATTCAAAACTAGCTTCAGCTGATTCAAATTGGTAGCCACGAGCTTCTTGATTTTTTAAGTCAGAAAGAACTTGGGTAATTTGATTATCGTTTAACTGAACTTCTATACCTTGCTCACGAAGCTTCTCAACAATATTTCTTCTACCAGACAGTTCAGAGATCAAAATTCGCTCTTTATTACCCACTAATGAAGGATCAATATGTGTATACGAGCCTGGTGATTTTGTGACTGCAGCAACATGCAACCCTGCTTTATGGGCAAATGCTCCAGCACCTACATATGGTTGCTGAGAATTAGGAGTGAAATTAGCAAGCTCTGATGCAAATAATGCAGTTTCCGTAAGTCGTTTAAGCTGCTCTTCACCAACTACATCTAAACCTAACTTTAATTTAAGATTTGGAATCACTGAAATCATATTTGCATTACCTGTGCGCTCACCCCATCCATTTAGACAAGCCTGTATTTGAGTAGCGCCTTCTTCAACCGCTGCTAAGGTACTCGCAACAGCCATATCCGTATCATTATGACAATGAATACCAATATCACATTCAATAAGATCACGAATTTCTGTAATAATCTGCCGTATTTGTGAAGGGATAGCTCCCCCATTTGTATCACACAATGTAACAGTAGAAGCACCGGCTTTTTGTGCTGTGAGAATACAAGCTATCGCATAATCTTTATCTTCTTTATAACCATCAAAAAAATGCTCTGCATCAAAAATGACCTCTTTACCTTTATTTTCAAGATATTGAATTGATTCAGCAATCATTAATAAATTTTCTTCTTCTGTGGTTTCTAAAACCTCTAACACTTGGCTCTTTGACGTTTTCCCTACAAGAGTAATTGCTGCCGTACCAGCATCAAGAACGGCACGAAGTGCCTCATCTTTTTCTACTTCATTGCCAGGTTTTCGTGTAGAACCAAATGCCACGAGCACAGCACTAGCTAACGATATTTCTTTTGCGCGGTTAAAAAAATCTGCATCTTTAGGATTAGACCCTGGATACCCACCTTCAATGTAGTGAATACCCAAATCATCAAGTTTCTTTAGAATTAATAATTTGTCTTGTAAGGAAAGACTTAATCCTTCCATTCCAAGGCCATCACGCAATGTGGTGTCGTATAAGCGGATATCAGATGCATTTGGTAAAAAAGATTTCACAGCATCAGAAGAGCCACTATCTGGGGAGTTCATATGGTCTGCCATTTTATCCGCTCTATTAGAAATTAAGCTTAGTTATTTTTACATAAATTAATCAAACATATAAAACAAGAATTTATTACGTTAAACTTACTACTAACGTTCAGAAAAGAAAATAAATAAAAATGACCACAATTCATAATTTAAATCCTGAAAAACGCCCCGGTGCTCGTGTACTTCTTTTTGACTGTGAAAAGAATTTGTTGCTTTTTGAAACATCTACAAATCCATCAGATTTTAATGATGAAATTATCTGGATGACACCTGGTGGTGCTTCCGAATTAAATGAAAAACCTTCAGAGACTGCCCTAAGAGAATTATATGAAGAAACAGGCTTTTCTCCCTCATTAAAAAAATGTGTTTGGGTACGTGATTGGATTTGGTATCACAGTGGGTATGAAAAATGGTATGACACACATGAATACTTCTACGTTGCTGAGCTCACGAGAGAATCTCCAAAAATCAAACCAACAAAAGATGATGAATTGGTTACTCTAATGTCTTATAAATGGATGAATTTAGAACAAATTTCACAATTAAAAGAAAAAACTTCCCCTATAAAACTAAAAGAATTGTTAATTCCAATAATTACAGGTAACTACCCAGAAAAACCTTTATCAATTGGACAATAAATAATTAATTACCTAATCGAGATAAAACTTCATCGGCAATTTCAACAGTATTCAATACATTGCTTTCAGAAGTTAAATCAGCAGTTCTCAATCCATCTTCGATTACTTGACTAACTGCCTTTTCAATGGCTACTGCCTCTTCTTCAAGTCCACATGAGTGACGTAACATCATCGCAGTACACAAAATCATTGCTAGTGGATTGGCAATATCTTTACCAGCGATATCAGGTGCAGAACCATGTATAGGTTCATACATGCCAAAAGCAGTTCCAACTTCTCCAGGTGTAGATAAAGATGCTGAAGCGAGCATTCCCATAGATCCAATCAACATGGAAGCTTCATCTGTAATTATGTCACCAAACATATTGCCCGCGATAACCACATCAAAGTCACTAGGTCGCTTAATCAAGTGCATAGTCATAGCGTCAACTAACACATCTTCATATTCAACTTCAGGAAATTCTTTTTGCACTTCATGCACAATTTCTCTCCATAGTCGAGATGATTCCAATACATTAGCTTTATCAACATTGGTTAATTTATTACGTCTTTGCTGTGCAAGTTTGAATCCGAGTCTTGCAACTCGCTCAACTTCATCTTCACGGTAATAAATTGTATCAACAGCAGCACGGAGATTATTTTCATTTCTTCTTTCTTTTGGTTCACCAAAATACGCACCACTAGTTAGCTCTCTTATAACCATAATATCGGTACCTTCAAGAATTTCTTGTTTTATAGATGAAGAATCTAATAGCGCAGGAATTGCTTTCACTGGACGTAAATTAGCCCACAATTGCAATTCCGATCTTAATGCAAGCAAACCTTGTTCAGGACGAACAGGAGCTGTCGGATCATCCCATTTTGGTCCACCAACAGCTCCAAATAAAATTGCATCAAAATCTCGAGCATCTTGGAGGGTCTGTTCACGTATCGCAACACCAAATTTGTCTATACAGTCTCCACCGACAGTATCATGTTTAAGACGAAAAACATGTTCAAATTGTTGTCCGATTAACTCTAAAGTCCTGACACCTTCTTTAGTAACTTCTGGACCTATTCCATCACCAGGTAACACAAGAATATCAAAACTAGCCATGAACTAACTCCTAAAATATTTCAAAACTACTATGCAATATTATATAAATTAAACCGTTAATTTCAGGGGAAATTTTGTAACAAGTCTATATTTTAAGCAAGTAAATCCTCAGTCAATGACCAAGGATTTACTAATTTATGATATAGAGAAAAATTACAAACGCAGTTTTCCATGTGATGGTTGGCGACGACGCTGCTTCCCAGCTAATAAACGTTCTTCTTCCTCAATATCTTTGGGATCACAACGTTCACTATCATGTACATAACCACATGCAATACATGTACCGAATTTTCCGTACCAATCATCTTCTATTAACATGAGACCACGACATCGGGGACAATTCTTAGGTGGTTGACTCACTATCATGCCTGCACTCCTATCTAGTGCTCCGGTAAAATTACCGAATTGGCCTGAAAATTGCTTACGAGGTTAGCTGACGGGTTCGGGTTGTCAGGACACCCGCTCTTTGAAAAGAGTTCACCCCAATTAATGGTTCCCCCGATCTCGATTATGAATTCATAATCAAAGATTCAGCAGCTATACAACCTTTTAGGTTGTGATTGTTTTAACAAGATCATACTTATCTGTGACAACATGTCAATAGGAGGAACCATAATTATTAAATTCTAAACTCGTATCCTTTCTTCTACACAAACAACAAAGTAAGTTTCATATGGAGAATAAAAGTGACGAAATTATCAAAAGACCAGTCTTTAATTGCTGAAAATTGTGCAGCAATCTCACACATAGACACTGCCATTCAAGACAAAGTCAGAAAACAACAAGCAAAACTTACTAAACCAGAGGGATCGCTCGGTAGACTTGAAGATTTAGCAGTTCATATAGCAGGTATAAGACAAAAAAGGGACCCTACCCTAATAAACAACCTTGTAGTTGTTGTGGCCGCTGATCATGGAATTGCTCAGCAAGGCATATCTGCATATCCACCAGTAGTAACAAAACAAATGATGGAGAATTTTATAAATCAAGGTGGTGCAATTAACGTTTTAGGAAAGTCAATAGGTGCACGATTAGTACTTATAGATGCTGGAATCAACAATGGAAATTTTGAGGATTCTCCTGTTGTTTCGTTGAGTATTGGACAAGGTACAGATGACTTCACTCATGGACCAGCAATGACAAGAAAAAATGCTGAAAAAGCTGTGGCCGCAGGCATTACATTTTTTAACAATGAATTACAAAATAATCAAATCGATATAGTTGCGTGTGGAGAAATGGGGATTGGAAACACAACATCCGCTGCTGCAATCACAGCTGCAATTACTGGAAAAAAACCCCAGATAGTTACAGGGAGAGGAACGGGGATTGACGATTTCACTTACAAGAAAAAAATATCGGCTATTGAGCAAGCTCTGAAAATCAACATTTTCGATCCAGAAGATGCAATCAGCTTACTTTCTGCCCTTGGTGGTTATGAAATTGCAGTAATGGCAGGTATCTATATAGGTGCAGCTAGAAATAGAGTTCCAATAATAATTGATGGAGTAATTTCATCAGTCGCTGCTCTAATTGCGGTTATTTTGGAACCAAAAATTAGTGAATACTTAATATCTTCACACTTATCGCCAGAACCAGCACATCAAATCATCCTCGATCGTATGAATCTAATTCCATTACTGGACCTTGAGCTCAGATTAGGAGAGGCTACTGGTGCTGCTTTGGGGTTATCATTATGTATTTCTGCATGTAAATTACTAAACGAAATGGCTACTTTTACTGACGCACAAGTAGCCGGAAAGATTACTTAATAGGTAAATATGGGCGATCTGATCTTTATAACTGGAGGAGTACGTAGTGGAAAAAGTACCTTTGCTGAGAAATTAGCAACTGAAGAAGATATCCCAACTGTATATCTTGCCACTTTGGAACCATTAGACCTTGAAATGCAAGAACGTATCCATCAACATCAGAAAAGACGACCTTCACATTGGAAAACAATCGAAACAAAATTTGATTTAGCTGTAGCTTATCAATCGATAGAAACTGATCACTGTATTTTACTTGATTGTTTATCTATGTGGGTTGCTAACCAACTTATGGATTACGAAAATAATCTCACTAACAACAACATTGAAAAGATATATAAATTTTTATTTTCAGAACTAGATATTATTTATTCACACGCGCAAAAGCGTATCTCCCAGACAATTATTGTAAGTAATGAAGTAGGAGGAGGTATTGTACCCGAATCAAAATTGGCGAGAATTTATAGAGATATGCTTGGCACAATTAATCAATCAGTAGCATCAAATGCCAAGGATGCATGGTTCCTTGTAGCTGGACGACCGATAAAACTGCCATGAAATTAGTAATTACTGCCATTCGATTAGAGTAACAATAATTACAATTTTCTCTGTACCACGCATTACGGAAACATCCACTTTATCTCCAACATCATACTTATCAATTGCGGCAGCAAGATCAGTAAAATTTTTTATTTCAACATTATTAAATCTCTGAATTATATCTCCTGCAATTATGCCTGCTTGCAATGCAGCACCTACAGATTCAAGAACAAGTACTCCTCTAACAGGATCAGGATTTTCTTCAGAAAGTATCGGTGTTAGCTGACGGCCAGAAATACCTAATTGTGGGTGTTTTATTTTCTCACCAATTTTCATCTTAGGAAGAAATCTTTTAACTGTGTCTGAAGGAACTGCAAAACCTAAACCAACATTTCCTCTAATTGGTCCAGCAATGGATGTATTTACACCTATTACTTTTCCTGCAAGATTAAAAAGAGGACCTCCTGAATTTCCTGGATTAATTGGAGCATCTGTCTGAATGACACTTAAAATTTGTCGATTCGTAAAACTAGATGTTGTATTTCGATCTATAGCAGAAACTATCCCGGCTGAAACGCTAAAATCCTCTGAGAAAGGATTACCGATAGCAAAAACATTCTCTCCAACTTTGACTTTTGACGAATCAGCAAATTCAACCGGAGCCAACTTCACTAGATCTGAAGAAACTAGCAAAACCGCAAGATCATTACTTGGGTCTGATCCAATGAGTTCTGCTGAAACTGTATCACCATTTAGAAAACGTACTCTTATCGCAGTACTACCTTCAATTACATGATAGTTTGTGATTATGTGGCCATAACTATCAACCACAAATCCTGATCCATTACTATTACCTAAAGAACCTTGAGTTGCATTTATTACAACAACACTTGCTATTACGCTATCAACCACAGAACTCAGATCTGTATTTAAACCTTCAATATTTCCTAATTCATTTTTAAGATCACTAATTGTTTCTTTTGTATTTAAGTAATTTTGTTCAACTTTCAAAACCGAATCTTGTGTTTTATCTATCGCTGACTTGAGAACAGCAATATTTTCTTGCGAATTAGCTGAAGAACTTTCAAAGTCATCTGGAGATTGCTCTTTTGTTAGTAATGAATTATTTATCTGATTTAGAGCTTTTTCTGAATTAGAAAATTCCTGTTCAATAAAATCTTGTCGAGCATCGATTTCAATCATTGTTTGCTTAATTTCAGAAAAATCAGAACTAGAATCATTGAACAATTGAACGGCAACAAAACCACCTAAAATAGCTGATAAAAAAGCAAGTACCACAAATCGAAAAACATTCATCAGGATTCCCCTTCAGAGTATTTTATCTCGCGAAAGGCTAATTTCTGAAAAGAAAAATCATACAATTATCGACCAGTATAATTAGGAGGCCGCTTCTCTCTAAAGGCCAAAGGCCCTTCTTTAGCATCTTCTGTAAGCTGAGAAATAGTAAATGCGTGTTGAGCTGCATTTAGTGATTCAACGAATGAAAGACTATCAGCTCTTTTGACTAATTGCTTGCCCAATTGAATAGCTACTGGAGGACCTTTGGCAAGCTTTTGAGCATAGTCCATCACTTCATCCATTAAGTTATCATGTGGAACTACTTTCAATAGATATCCCATTTGAAGTGCTTCTTCAGCACCAAAAATCTCACCACTCCAAATTAGATCCAAGGCTTTTTGTTTTCCAACAATTCGAGGCAATAACCAAGCTCCACCATCACCTGGGACTAGGGCAACATTTATATACGACATACCAAATCTGGCTTTATCGGAAGATATACGAATATCAGCCATCGAAGCCATATCCATACCAGCACCTACAGCTGCACCATTAATTGCAGCAATATAAGGCTTGTCTAATTGTTCTAAGGCATGTGGCACTCGATAAACACTATAGCGAAGTGAATTACGTCTCTCAGCAGGGCCTGCTTCTTGCATTAAAACTGTGTCCTGATCTCCTGTAGCTCTTAAGTCAGCTCCTGCACAAAAAGCCCTTCCCGCACCAGTGACAACGACAACTCTTACAGAATCATCCTCTTGGCAACGTACAATAGCGTCTGCCCATTCACTCAATAATGCATCACTAAAAGTATTCATACGCTCTGGACGATTTAAGGTAATTACAGCAATACCATCATTGACATCAAAAAGAATAGCTTCATAGTCCATTATGATTCCTTAGTACACTAATTTAGTATTATTTAGATTGAGAGAAGTTTACAGTTTCTGTAATTATGTTGCGAGAGACTTTTTATTATATTTTTGTTTAGCAAATTATGAATTGGAGGAACTATGGATTTTTCATGGAATCACGATGAGAAAATCTTTAGAGAAGAAGTTCGTTCTTTTTTTAAGGAATATTGGTCAGACAGTACTGTCTCGTCAACGATTGCTGCTGGGACTTCAGAAATCCAAAGTAATATTATTGCAACGCGAGGATTAGGATTACCTCGTGGATAAGTAAAAAATTAATCATCTCTAGAAACTATTACGAGGAACAGTGGTAACTTTGTTATAGATGTTATTAACTAGATTATTTTTCATGACAATCAGCACACTATTACTGTGTTCTTGTGCTAAGACTAGTGAACTAATACCAGGTGGTGCAGTTCCTACTCCTACAATTAGTAGCGCTCAGAAAACACCTACACCAATAATCTTAATTCCTACTCCAGAACCAGCATCAGATGAGATCAAAATTGATATAACTGAGCAAGATCAATTATTAGCACAATCAGTCATCAAAATACATGTAGAGAGCAGAAATTCTTCAATCAAAAAAACACGAACTGGTAGTGGTGTAATAATTGATGGTGAAAAAGGATTAATTTTAACCTCATATTCTTTGGTTAATCCCTATCAAGTTAACGGGTTGATTTCTAACGACACGATTTATATCTCAACAGATCTAATCAGTACTAATAGCTTAATACCTAATTATCAAGCTGTTCTTATAGATGCTGAAGTCCAACTTGATCTGGCGATACTAAAAATCAATCAGACTGATAAAGGAGAAGAATTAGAAAATGAATTAGATTTACGATCTGCTGTTATAGGAGATTCTGAGTCTGTTGAATTCAATGACCGACTTAGATTATTTGCCTATGAATCCACCATGGATGAGCCTTCTTTAACCATCACACGAACAAAAATAAAAACAATTAGAAAAGAAAATACACAATCAAGCATCGAAAAATGGGTTATAAATGCTGAATTAGACTATTCAGCAACTGGAGGAGCAGTCTTTAATGGAGGTGGTGAATTGGTTGGAATTCTAATCCCTGAACAATATTCCTTAATTGCACCTGTTACACAGATAAGACCTCTAGGTGTAGTAAAAGAATTACTAAAAAGAACTGTTGAAACTTCAAAAATAGAAAACCGCCCAACTCCTTTATTTACTGGAGGTATTCAAAAGGAGATTAATTTTACAGATAATGCATGGATAGGCCCGCCAAAATTTTCTGATCAGGCAAACTATACAGATAATGAGTTGTATCTAACTAATTATCGTAATTACTTTTTAGATGGAACTGAAAATATTTACTTTGAGTATTGCTTACAAAACCTAGATGAAAATACTCTCATCGAGGAACGATGGTACCTCGATGAGATTTTACAAGATTCATTGTCAGCAAGTTATGTTTGGAGTGGCGAAACTTTTGCAATTATAAGTGATAGAATCGGCGTACCGTCTTCCTCAGGATTACCTTCAGGAAATTGGAAATTAGAAATATGGGCTAATCGAATTCTACAATCGACAAATTATTTAACTATTGGCAAATTCTCTGAAAATCCTCGATCAAATAATACTAAATTAGGAAGTGCACTATCAAAAACTGGAACATTAATAGAAGGTATCTCTGAAAATCCCAAGCAAATTTTGTTGCAATCTGAATTATCTGAAATGGGAATGGCGAAAAATTTTAGTTGGATCGTTACTCACAATGATAAACTAAAGTATAGCTCCCCTTCTTTGAATTGGAGTAAAACACCAAGTTCAGAATTTTGGGTAGGATACGCTCAAAAGGAAACTTTAGCTCAAGGAAGTTGGTCATTAAAACTTTTTGTAGATGGATTAATACTGACTGAAGGAACAATAATAATCAATTAATTGTCGATTTTTTCATCAGCTATAGTGAAAGGGCTACCAATGCACCGTATTGCAATAATTGGAGGAACTGGACCTGAGGGAAAGGGACTCGCGACAAGATTTGCTATTGTTGGTCATAAAATTACAATTGGTAGTCGCGATGAAAAACGTGGTACAGATGTAGCATCAGAACTCTCGGAAAATCTTCGCAATTCATTTACACATAAATTAGATATCTCGGGAACAAATAATGAAAATGCGGCCAAAAAATCAGATATCGTTATTATCGCAGTTCCTTACGAAGCACATTCAGAAACTTTATCTGAATTAGCACCATATTTATCAGAGAAAATAATCATAGATGCAGTAGTTCCTGTAAAATTTGAACGTGGCCCAAGACCTATTCATGTTGAAGCAGGTTCTGCAACTGAAGAAGCTGCGAAATTACTTAATGAGAGTTCTGTCATTGGTGCCTTTCACAATCTATCCGCTGAAAAGCTCTTACAACCAGACCTATCATTAGACTCTGATGTACTTATAACTGGT
The DNA here is from genome assembly GCA_022451865.1 of Dehalococcoidia bacterium. Classification (GTDB taxonomy): domain Bacteria; phylum Chloroflexota; class Dehalococcoidia; order UBA2979; family UBA2979; genus UBA6955. The sequence goes on along the minus strand of JAKUNM010000009.1, from coordinate 243 downwards.
AATAATTCTGATGCAAAAAATATTGTCATCGATCTAGCAAATGAAATTAAAGGGGTTAGGGCTATCGACGCAGGACCATTAAGATATTCGCAATTTATAGAGAATCTGACAGTTCTGTTAATAGGTATAAATGGGCGGTATAAAATTGAATCAGGATTGAAAATTTCGGGTATTGATTAGATAGATATTATGATGTAATACAAAGAAATTCGAGTAATTCCAGTTGTTGGAATACCAATCATA
>JAKUNM010000088.1 GCA_022451865.1 Dehalococcoidia bacterium | reverse complement strand
GGAGAAATAGAAAATGAGGGACAAGGTAGCGCAACAACGTTAACATTAGAAGATGCTTCCGCTCTTTTAGATCCAATAATAGCCCCTTCTGTTAACCTTGTAGCTCCAGAAATAAACAGCTTTGCTAGGATTGTAGCTGGAAAATATACTACCGCCGCTTCAATATTTGGTATAACTCCGGAATATATCCATGTCAGAAATCTTGAAATATCAACAGGTGCATTTATTACCTCTGGACAAGTTATCAATAGATCTAATTCTGTGATATTAGGCAATAAACTTTCAGAAAATCTATTCGGATTCAGAGATTCAGTAGGTCAAACAGTGAGAATTAATGGCATTGAATTCGAAGTCACCGGTGTATTAAAAGAGAAAGGTGAAGGAAGATTAATAAACACTGACAATTCCGCTTATATTCCAATTTCTACAGCATTTTATGAATTACAGTCTCAAAAAACAACACAAGGCCAAATATCTGTTGGGAGCATAAATGTAGAAATAAATCACCTCGACGAAATGGAAGATGCTGTTCAACAGATAGCAACTGTACTCCGAATGAGACATAGAATAGTTGGGGAAGATGATTTCCAAATTACTAGCCAGCAGGAAACAATTGACATATTAGAAGACAGCACAGAAATTTTTGTTATATTTGTGGCAGCAATTGCAGGTATATCTCTCATTGTTGGCGGAATTGGAATAATGAACGTCATGTTAGTTTCAGTCACAGAAAGAACAAAAGAAATAGGTATCCGAAAAGCAATGGGAGCAAAATGGAGAGATATTATGCTTCAGTTCGTCATGGAAGCTATTTTGTTATCTTTTACAGGGGGGATTGCTGGTGCAGTTTTAGGCTTAGGAACAGCAACTATCCTAGATGGTAAGAATTTCGGAGGACAAGAATTTAATACTGTAGTTAGCTTAGATATAACAATCTTAGCTATTACAGTTGCAGTATTGATTGGATTATTTTTCGGTATATATCCGGCAGCAAGAGCAGCAAATCTACATCCTATAGACGCTTTAAGATACGAATAAGTTTGGTTAGAACAAAACAATCTATAATTATTCGAGAAAATTTCATTCTTACATCATATACGATATTGAACCGATGACACTTTTGATTTAGGATTTCCTAATCTTAAAGTATATCTTGAAGGTATGTGCACCCAATTGGCAAATACAAAACATAAAGTAGCGATAATAGGGTGTGGGCGCTTAGGGCAACATTACGCTACAGCATATTCAACTTACCCAGACACTGAAATTGTGGCAATAGCAGAATTCAACAAAGAAAGGCGCATCGCAGTAGGTCAAAGATTTGGAGTAAAAAACCTATATCAAGACGCAGAATCCTTACTTAAAGAAATTGTGCCTGACATAGGGGTAGTTGTAACTCCAACCAAATGGATGAAAGAATCAGTAATTGCTTGTGCGGAAGCCGGCGTTAAAGGTGTATCTACAGACAAACCCATCGCTGCCAGTCTGTCAGATGCAGATGCAATGGTAGATTCATGCAAATACAACGGCGTTGTATTTGCTGGTGGAAATTTACCTCGTGCGCATAACCATGTACAAGAAGCTGCA
>JAKUNM010000087.1 GCA_022451865.1 Dehalococcoidia bacterium | reverse complement strand
GGTATTATTAGTCCGGAATTGGTGCGAGAGCGTATTTCAGAAATATTAAATCGTACAAATGCAAAAAATCTAAAAATTAAACTGGGTAATCCTGAGGGAATCGAGGCGGATAAGGCGATGTATGCTGAGGTTCAGAGAACAATTCAAAATTTTGATGTTTCTCTTCGTGTTGATGCTAATGGTGGGTGGTCTCTTTTCGACGCAATTGTCATGATTAAGTGGTTGGCAGATCGACAATGTGAATATGTTGAGCAACCCTTAAAACCAGAAGATGATGATCAATTGCCAAATCTTTACAGGAATAGGGCATTACCAATCTTCGTTGATGAGTCTTGTAATTTTTCGTCAGATGTTGCAAAACTTTCCGGGTGTGTTGATGGAGTTAATGTGAAATTAATGAAGTGTGGTGGCATCACCGAAGCGGTGCGGATTGTTGCGACTGCTCGCGCGCATGGGCTTCAAACTATGATCGGTTGTATGGGAGAGTCATCGATTTCAATTGCCGCTGGGGCGTCAATAGGAGCTTTATTTGACTACATTGATCTAGACGCGCATCTTAATTTAGAACCTGATCCTGCCGATGGTCTGTCATTAATCAATGGTGTAGTTTCAGTGTCAGGTCGTTTTGGGCATGGAGGGTATTTAATATGTTAAAGCCAGAACATTCGCTAATCATTCACTTTGACGATCAGTTGGGAAAACGTAATGGAAAAATGGGTCATGGTGTTATACGTTTCACGTCTAATTCAATAGTAGGTTGTATCGATAGAGATAGTCATGGGAAAAGCATCCAAAATGTTTTGGGTTATGGGCCTCAGTCACCAGTCGTTAAAGATGTTTCTGAATCGCTAGGCTTGGGTGGCAAGGTGTTATTGCTTGGAATGGCGCCGTCCGGCGGAAGGTTGCCTCCACATATGTTAGACGAAGTTGATCGAGCTATTGAAGGAGGATTATCTATTGTCAATGGATTACACGAACCCTTAGCTAACCGATATCCGGAACTGGAAAAAGAACAGTGGATCTGGGACATCAGAAAAGAACCAAAAAATCTGGGGATAGCAAGCGCACGAGCAGCTTTTTTGCGGAATCGCCGATTGCTAATGGTCGGAACAGACATGGCGATTGGTAAAATGACTTCAGGTATTGAAATCTGGAAAGAGGCATTGAAAAGAGGAATTCGTGCCGAATTCTTAGCTACCGGCCAGATAGGGATTTGTATAAGTGGTCGTGGTATAGCGCTAGACTCGATACGAGTTGATTATGCTTGTGGTGCTGTAGAGAAACTGGTTCTTGATCATTCAGATGCGGAGCTTCAAATTATCGAAGGGCAGGGTTCTATGATTCATCCTGGGAGCACCTCAACACTTCCTTTGCTAAGAGGTAGTTGTCCCACTCATTTAGTGCTTTGCCACCAAGCAGGAAGCAATCAATTGGCAGATCATGAAATTAGATTTCCTCCACTCTCGCAACTGATAAAGCTCTATGAAGATGTTGCAGCAGCTTGTGGAGGATTTCCTCGACCGCGAACCATTGGCATTGCTTTAAATACTTCCATGCTTGAAGCACGTGCTGCCGCTGATGCGATCGCCAGTTTTGCTCAAGAAACTGGCCTCCCTGTTGTCGATCCTTTGCGGAGCGGCGTACAGTCGTTGGTTGATTCACTATTAGAAAAGTAAATTTTTCTGATAGGATATTAATTATGATTGTAAGGGCTTAACCTTTAACATTAGTGTGGGAAGATACGGAGATATGGGTACAATTAAACTGAAACCTTACTTCTGGAATTTACCTTGATCATGCCGAACAATCGAGTTCAATTAATGGATACAACGTTACGTGATGGAGAACAAACGCAAGGTGTTTCTTTTTCGCCTGATGAAAAAGTTAACATTGCTAG
>JAKUNM010000086.1 GCA_022451865.1 Dehalococcoidia bacterium | reverse complement strand
TGTTCATTTCCATTGTCGTTTCAGTCAAATTCCATCCAGTTGCATTTTCAGGCAAGTGGGATCCATTGATTTGATATTCTGATGTGGTATTATCTGGCATCATGGTGATAAGGGAATGCGTCATGTAACTATTACTCATGTCATGATTCATGTTCATACCTCCATTAACATGAGAATCAATCATTGAGGAATTTACAGCTACGCCCCAACCATTCCATACTTCTTTGATCATGTCATAATCAGTTGAAGTCAGGTGAGGCCAATCATATCCATTATTAGCAACATAGTCGGCAAGAACCTCTTGAGTATCTCTCAAAGGATCTATTGATATTGAAAGGAAAACAACATCTTCACCATAAGTATCTCCCAATTCTGCTTTCATGAATTTCATGTTTGCCTCAATTACAGGGCAGACATCAGGGCAGTGTGTGTAAGTGAAAGCTACAACAATTGTTTTTCCATCAAAATCAGAAAAAGAAACATTGTTTCCATCATGGTCTGTTAAATTAAAATCAGGAACAGGCACAGGAGGTTGATACATTAAACCATTAAATGACAAATCTTCAACTTCTGAATCTCCTAAACAACCGGCAAAAAGAAGTATTGTGGTTAAGAATAACGCTGCTATTTTATTGCACATATTTTGACTCCCATGGGAATGCATTATTATATTTATTTAATAAAAGATTATACAATATTTTTACTTCTCAAAAGATATGTTTGCCACGCACTTTCAAGAACAAGAAGCAGGTCGGCTCATTTGCTGCGGACGTCGCATAGCCTGGTATCGCGCCGGATTTGAAATCCGGTGACCTTGTGTCGCGGGAGTTCGAATCTCTCCGTCCGCGCTTAGAACCTACACCAAGCAGGCAATGAATCTGGTGCGCCTGGTACAGTAATAGCAATAAAAATCAACATCATCAAAATGAAGAATGAGGGGAACAGAGCAGTTAGAGTTAGAATATTACTATCAGGCTCCATTCTCAAGTGCATGAAGATGAAAGCAATACCTAGGAATTTAACTACTCCAATGCTAACAAGAATAAATATCACCATTTGTTCACTAATATCTCCATTCACTGATGAAGCAACCGCACCGACTTCTACAGCAGTCAATATCATTAGCATTGCAAAGTTCATGTTATAAGCGTCTTTTCCAAATATAGTATGACCCATTTTTCTTCCCCCTAATACAGATAAAATGCTGGGAATACCAACACCCAAACCAAATCAACAAAGTGCCAATAAAGTCCGAAGTACTCTATTGATACGGAATTTTCTGGATTATAACTACCTTTGTGAGCTTTGTATGTCATGTATATCAATCCAATAATTCCTGCAAGTACGTGAGCTCCGTGAGTGCCTGTTGCAACAAAGAAGGTTGCAGCCGAAAGTCGTAAATTCACATCAATATATTCGCCACCGTGTCCCCCAAAATGATACAACTCATTGTGGATTGTGTATCCATCACTCATTAAACTTGGAGCGTAGAATGGTCCAATACTGAAACCGACAAACCATTCAACCATTTTTAATATCAAGAACAGAGTTGCTAGTACTAAGGTGGCACCAAGATAATTACGAACTTTCCTTGATCTTTCTGTTGGTTCCAAATCCGTGCGCTTTGCTGTCTTTAGAGCTAAAACAACTGTAAATGATGAGATAATCAAAGCAAAAGTATTGATTGCGCCAGGTACTAGTGTATCAGGTAATAGTACTAATGTCCAAGATTCTGCATGTTCTCCTGCAATGAAGTAAGACGCAGGAACCCAGCAAGCATCGCCGGGAGAGAATGGTAGTCCGTTAGAATAAGTAGCATGGTTGTCTAGAATTGTTTGACATGATTCAGTACCCATACGGTAACGGATATATGTAGTAAACAAACTTGAGAAGACCATCATTTCTGACATTAAGAACACCCACATTCCAACTTTACGAATATCGATGTTCTGGAATGGTGCTCCTGCAGACTTAGGTTCGTAATGACCATCAAATGAAAGATCTTGTCGCCACCAAAT
>JAKUNM010000085.1 GCA_022451865.1 Dehalococcoidia bacterium | reverse complement strand
CGTATATATCAAGTAAAAAACGGCTGAAGCCAAGTGGGTAAACTACTTAGCTTCAGCCGTTTTGGGTCTGTTTGGGAATTAAACGAAATATACTATTGGTTATCTTTTATCCAGCTCATCATGCTACGTAATTCTTTTCCGACTGATTCAACCTGGTGGGTTCTCTCCTGTCGGCGTAGAGCTTGTAACGTTGGTTGGTTCGCTTGGTTTTCTAGGACCCATTCGCGAGCAAATTTTCCGCTCTGAACTTCAGCCAATAATTCTTTCATCCGTTCTTTTACACCTTCATCAACGATACGAGGGCCACGAGTTAAATCACCATATTCAGCCGTATTGCTGATTGAGTGTCTCATCCAAGTTAATCCACCTTCGTAGATTAAATCGACAATCAATTTTAGTTCGTGTAGACATTCAAAATAAGCCATCTCTGGCTGATAGCCAGCCTCGACTAAAGTTTCAAAAGCCGCTTTTATCAAGGCTGTAGTCCCACCACACAACACGGCTTGTTCGCCGAATAAGTCAGTCTCGGTTTCTTCTTGAAAAGTAGTTTCTATTACACCAGCTCTAGTTCCACCAATCCCTTTAGCATAAGCCAGGGCAACATCTCTAGCTAGACCAGTCGCGTCTTGATGCAGAGCTAGTAGGCAAGGTGTTCCTGCCCCCTCTGTGAAAACGCGTCTTACCAAATGACCAGGAGCTTTAGGAGCAATCATTGCTACATCTACTCCTTCTGAAGGTGCAATTTGTCCAAAGTGGATACTGAATCCGTGCGAAAACAAAAGCATATTGCCATCTGACAAATTGGGTTCAATCTGGTTTTTATAAACTGAACCTTGTAATTCGTCTGGAATTAAAACCTGAACGATATCCCCTTCAGCTGCAGCTTCTTCGACTGACTTGACGGTCAAACCATTAGCTTTGGCTTCATCTACTGATTTGCTAGACGGTCGTAATCCGACAATAACATTTGCGCCGCTCTCTTTTAAATTCAGAGCTTGAGCGTGGCCTTGACTTCCGTAACCAATTACCGAAACGACCCGCTCCTTAAGCAAATCAAAATCTGCATCACTATCATAATAAATAGTTGCCATATCATCTCCCTCGTATATTGTTGGCTATCTTCCCTTCACAATCATCGACTACTGGTCTATCTATTTACTCAACCCATTGGACTGCGTAACATAGCGATCTTACCAGTTTTTACAATCTGTTTAATACCGTAAGGACGCAACATATCCAAGAAGGCACACACTTTATCTGAGTCGCCGGTGACTTCAATAGTCACGTCACCAGTCGTAACATCCACGGTCTTAGCTCGAAAAATATCAACTATCTGCAGGATTTCAGCCCGTTCTTGGGTGTCACATCCTACTTTGACCAATGCTAATTCTCGCTCCACGTGCTTCTCGGTTGTTAGATCGCGAACCTTAACTACATCAATCAGCCGGTTAAGTTGTTTTTCTATCTGTTCAATAATCTGTGTATCACCATTTGTGACAATAGTCATACTAGATACTTTGGGATCATCGGTTTCAGCCACTGACAAGCTATCAATGTTGAAGTTACGACCGCTAAATAAACCTGCGACCCGAGCTAAAACACCAAACCGATTTTCAACCAAAACAGAAAAAATGTGGGTTTCTGCTGCAGGCTTTGACATTAGGCTAAACCCCGGATTAGTTGATCTAATCCGGCACCAGACGGCACCATTGGATAAACATTTTCTTCTTCATCCACAATAAAGTCTATTACTACTGGCCCATCGTCAATTGCTTTAGCCCTCTCCATGGCAGGTCGGACATCTTCCGGTCGATCAACTCTAATTCCTGTAGCACCGAAAGCGTCAGCGAGTTTGGCAAAATCCGGATTGTCGTGGTAATCCACAGCAGAATATCTTTGATTATAAAACAGCTCTTGCCATTGGCGTACCATACCTAAATACATGTTATTAATGATGAAAATTTTAAGAGGCAACTTCATAGTAACGGCAGGTATTAATTCTTGAATATTCATGATATAAGA
>JAKUNM010000084.1 GCA_022451865.1 Dehalococcoidia bacterium | reverse complement strand
ATGTACTGATGAATGGCTCTATTGCGGCAGGCGCAACACAGATTATGATGGGTCGTTTTGACCTAAATGAATTCCTCAATCTCATACAAAAGCACCATGTAACCAAGCTATTCACCGTCCCACCGGTCGGCCTAGCCCTTTCAGATAGCAAAAACTTATTAAATCACGACTTAAGCTCTATCAATTTAGCTTTCTTTGGAGCGGCCCCTCTATCTGCTGAATTACAAGAAAGAATACAAAATCAGTTATCTTGTCCTGTTATTCAAGGGTATGGGCTTACAGAAAGCTCACCCTTAACAAATGCTGATTACGCTGAACCACATCTTCAAAAACTTGGTTCGATAGGTCCCGCTGCCTCTGATACCGAACAAAAAATAGTAGACGTGGAGGATCCATCTAAAGAAATGGCCTACGGTGAAACTGGTGAATTACTAGTAAGAGGGCCGCAGGTAATGAAGGGTTACTATAAAAACGAAGAGGCCACTTCAGAAACTATCTCTAATGCAGGATGGTTGCATACTGGAGATATAGGAAGGATGGATGAAGATGGTTACGTGTGGATCCTTGACCGTAAAAAGGAGCTAATCAAATATAAAGGGTTCCAAGTGCCACCTGCAGAACTAGAAGGATTATTACTTGAGCATTCTGATGTCGCTGACGCCGCAGTGATTGGCCTACCCGACTTGGAATCCGGAGAGATACCGAAAGCGTTCATTGTTAAAACAACAGGAAGTACAGTGAACGAATCGGAACTAATGGAGTACATTGCCTCAAAAGTAGCAACTTTCAAGCAGATAAGGGAAGTTGAATTTATCGAAACAATACCCAAAAATCCTTCCGGGAAAATATTACGGCGATTGTTAAAGGAAACTTCTTAAAATATTTATATCCAGCTGAATACTAGAGATCGGATCCACCAGTGAATAACTCAGGGAATTTGTTCTACGATTTATATCAATTGACAATGTGTCAATCTTATTGGAGGTCACAAGGTGACACCTCCGCAGTTTTCGAGTTATACGTTAGAGACATGCCTTCAGGGAGAGGTTACCTAGTATTAAACGGAGTCAGACAAGCTCTCGAGAACATTAACAACTTTAATTTCAATAAAGATGACATTGAAGCATTAACAAAACTAAAGCAGTTTGACACAAAATTCCTTGACTACTTGGCTAATGTTAATTTCACAGGCACTGTGCGTGGAATGCAAGACGGTGACATTATTTTTCCACAAGAGCCTGTGATTCAAATTGAAGCCCCTTTAATACAAGGGCAATTACTTGAGACGATGCTCATAAATTCCATAAACTACAGTTCCATAGTAGCCACGAAATGTTCTAGAATCAAACACGCTGCAGGGCAAAAAGACGTTATCGATTTTGGGGCCAGAAGGGCACATAGTGAAGAATCCGCTAACATTCTTGCTTATTCCGGTTACATGACAGGATTTCAAGGTACTGCGACAGTAAATGCGGGGCTTAACTTCGATATCCCTCTGTTTGGAACAATGGCTCATTCCTATGTTATGGCATTTGAAACTGAAATTGATGCATTTAGAAATTACGCTACCGAATTCCCAGATAGTTGCACTTTTTTGGTAGACACTTATGACACCATCGGCGGCATAAAAAACGCAATAGAAGTCGGCCAGGCATTATCTTTGGAAAATCATCAGTTAAGAGCTATTCGCCTCGACAGTGGTGACTATCTAACATTGGCAAAAAATGCACGTTCCCTCCTAGATGCCGCCGGATTACACGAAGTTGACATAATCGCGAGCGGTGGATTAGATGAATATCGAATACAAAAATTGGAAACTCAAAACGCTCCTATTAACAAATACGGTGTAGGCACCAGAGTTGCGGCATCAGAGGACTCTCCGATTCTTGAATCAGTATATAAAATGGTCGAACTCAACTCCCGGCCAGTCAACAAAACCAGCCTAGGAAAAGAGTCGTATCCTTATAAAAAAAACGTCTACAGGAAATACTCAAAAACGGGAAAGTTCGCTGGGGACTTTATAGTTTCTGAAAATGGCAAATCTCAGTTTATCGGCTCCGAAAACTTACTTTCTGTCTATATTGAAAATGGATCTACCATAAAAAATCATCCGAATTTAAGAGAAAGTAGAAATCATCATCTGGCTCAATTCGAC
>JAKUNM010000083.1 GCA_022451865.1 Dehalococcoidia bacterium | reverse complement strand
TGTCATAGGCCTTTGGAAAGGTCCAAAAACATAATTTAGAACCCCAACTGAAACCATCTGAGCAATCAAAGCAACTCCCACTAAACACCAGCCATAGTAAATGGCATTGGTAAATGAAAGTTTCTTGAGATTAACGAACTTAATTCCAGTCAAAGGAATATCTCCATTCGTTATTGCTTTTGAAACTACAACTATGCATGAAATAGTGACCTAATCATCTGGTTTATGCTAATGTCAGAACCACTATAACGACATAAGTAACAATAGGTACACCGTGGAGGCAATATGGCAGGTCGACTAGAAGGAAAAGTAGCAATTGTGACCGGAGCTGGTCGAGGAATTGGAAGAGGTGAAGCACTCGCATTAGCTAGAGAAGGTGCAGCTGTGGTAGTTAATGATCTTGGAGGATCAACAGCTGGAGAAGGAAGTGATGAAAGTTTTGCTCAACAAGTTGTTAATGAAATCGAAGAGGCAAATGGACAAGCAATTGCGAACTATCTAGATGTTTCAAATTACGATGCATCTAGTGAAATAATTAAGCAAACACTCGATACTTTCGGACAATTAGATATTGTTGTTAATAATGCAGGTATTCTTCGAGATCGAATGGTTTTTAATATGTCTGAACAAGAGTGGGATGCAGTCATTGCAGTTCATTTAAAAGGTACCTTTAACATTTCAAAACATGCTTCCGTACTCTTTAGACAGCAAAGATCTGGAAGATTCATTAATACTGGATCAGAGTCTGGTTTAGGAGCTGCTGGGCAACCTAATTATGCGGCGGCCAAAGAAGGTATTGTAGGTTTTACTCGTTCTCTAGCAAACGCAATGACACGTTACAACTGTACTGCTAATGCCATTCGCCCTCGTGCCGCAACAAGAATGACATTGTCAGACGAAATGGAAGCAGCAAGGCAGGCACGTATCGCACGTGGAGAGGCTAGCGAAGGTGATTCAGAAGAAGGTGGAGGATTAGCGAGTCTAGACCCAAATGTAGTAGGTATGCTCGTTTCTTTTCTTGCGTCAGATGAAGCACAACATATTAATGGTGGAGATTTTATGGTTGGTGGGAATGAAATCGGAATGTTTTCAATGCCGCAAATAGAAAGTCGGATTTTTGCTACTGGTAGTTCTTGGCAACATGATGAGGTTTGGCAAAGATTCCCAGCAACAATCGGACAGCATTTTAGTGCAAGTAATCAATAATCATGCCCCTACAAAAATGTGAACTGTGTTCTTCACAACCATTACGTGAAGTCGCAGTCTCACGATGGGTAAACGATCCATCTGATGTCGAACGACTTACTATTGAAATATGTGCGAAACATTATCAGAGACTTAATAAATCAGGTACAAAAGGGGTTAAACAGAGAGGTTATTATTACCGAATTGGTTTCTGGTAATGACTATTCCATCATTTAATTATTGGTAGGTTCTGCAATCTTAAAAATAGTCCAATGCCGTAGCATAGCTACATAGTCACCAAAACTATCTTGCAAAAGAACATCAAAATTAACGTATTGATGTCCGCGTTTCTCAAAAACGTCTATTAAGTGAGCATTTCCCGTGATCGTAGTCCCTGCATTAATTGATTTAAGAAATTGGATACGACTTTGAGTATGAATAGAGTGATGCACCTGAAAATTGTGACGCATTAAATCTTCAGACCATCCAGCAATCCATGCTGGATGTAGTTTTGGCAAATCGCCAATAAATAGATCGTCAAAACTTTTTTGAGTATCTAAAGAAAAATTACGAGCCATTGTTGAATTTGTATCTTGGCTTATGCCAGCCCAATTTGGATTTGCAATTAAATTATCCTTTGTAATTTCAAGTTTTTCGGGCATAACATAATGATCATTTATCAGATCTGGACTCAAAAAATCATCAATCCAAGTAGCATTACCCAGACCGACTTTCCCAATGACGCAAGTAATATTTTTTTGATTTACCATAGCAAGATCAAATGCTTGATCATCGTTATTAACTGCAAGAGTGATTTTTAGAATGTCATCAGGATATGTTGGCTGTTTAAAGGAAAACTCTGCCCAACCATGTTCTAACCACTCTTGACCAATAATATTTAAGATCAATGGCGTAGCCCACCCCCATACATGAACTCCTGCAATTAATGGACCATCAAAGTTATATTGGTTTGCAAAATCAGTAGA
>JAKUNM010000082.1 GCA_022451865.1 Dehalococcoidia bacterium | reverse complement strand
CTAGAGCCTCGAGAGGTTTTTCCAGAAAAGTTTCCAATGAGTGTCCCATCCAAAAAACAAGATCAGCTTTCTCAATCTGTTCTGCCTGAGAAGGTTTCAATGCATAGGTATGTGGTGATGCAGCACCTTTTACAATCAGAACTGGGGCACCAATACCCTCCATGACAGCTGCAACGAGAGAATGTACTGGCTTGACAGAAGCCACTACATTGATTTTAGCTTGAGCAATGAATGTGATGGTTGAAAGCAAAGTTATTGTAAGGGTGAGTGATTTAAATAATCTCATAATATTATCCTGTAAGAATTGACAATTTAATTGTAATGTTATAACGTTAATATATTATGTTATAACATTACAAAAAACAATCAATAAAAAAATTAAATAATCTGAAAGTCTTCATGATTCAAAAAAAATCCTTCCTGATTAGTCTCAAAAACGCTGGTTTTTTCCGAAGCGGCAGATGGTTGGTGCGAGGAGTTAACTTAACTGTGAACTCAGGTGAAATTCTCACTCTGATAGGCCCTAATGGTTCTGGAAAATCTACAACAGCTAAAATGGCAATTGGAGTTTCCAAGCCAGATGAGGGAACTGCTCATAAACGTAAAGGGCTAAAGATAAGTTATTTGCCACAGAGAATTTCTATCGATTGGACGCTTCCAATAAAAGTAAATCGCTTCATGAACCTCACTGGCCAGGTTAGAAGAAAAGAAGCCGATGAAGCACTATCTCTTACGGGTGCAAAACATTTGGCAAAATCGGATGTCAGAACTTTATCAGGTGGGGAGTTTCAAAGGGTATTGATGGCACGGGCAATAGCACGCAAACCTGAACTAATTGTTCTTGACGAACCAGTACAAGGGGTTGACTTCAATGGTGAGATTGAGATTTATGAGCTTATCAGAAACATTCGTGATGAATTGAAATGCGGTGTTCTTCTGATCTCACATGATCTGCATGTTGTGATGGCTGCTACAGACCGTGTCATTTGCCTCAATGGTCATGTCTGTTGCTATGGAACGCCCATGAATGTGGCTAACAGCGCAGAATACAAAGCTCTTTTTGGGGCAAGAGCCGTATCAGGTCTCGCTTTATATGAACATCGTCATGACCATGACCATCTTCCTAATGGTAGTGTTCAATCCAAAGATGGAACCATTGATGATGATTGCTCTCCTGATCACGGGGATCAACCCCATATTTATAAACATTCGTTTGAATACAATAGAGCTGAAAACCATGATGGATGATTTTTTTATTCGGGCATTGATTGCTGGAACTGGAGTTGCTTTGGTTGCAGGACCGCTAGGTTGCTACGTTGTATGGCGAAGACTTGCTTATTTTGGCGATACGCTCTCTTGTGCAGCCCTACTAGGTGTTGCATTAGCACTACTCTTCGAAATAAATACAACATTAGCCGTCTTTACCGTATCCGTTTTCATTTCTATGGCATTATTACTGTTACAAAGTAGAGTTAACCTTTCCGCAGATGCGTTGCTCGGACTGCTAGCTCATTCCGCTTTGGCAGTTGGTATGGTCGCATTAAGTTTTATGACATGGGTCAGGGTCGATTTGATGGGGTTCCTATTTGGAGATATTTTGGCTGTTACCCCATTAGATATTGCAGTCATTTGGGGCGGTGGAGCATTTGTGTTGATCGTACTAATAATTTATTGGCATTCTTTGTTTGCAGCCACTGTAAATGTTGAGATTGCTCAAGCAGAAGGCATGAAACCCGAACAAGCTAATATTGTCTTAATGCTATTGATGGCTGTTGTTATTGCGATTTCCATGAAAATCGTAGGAGTTTTACTGATTACTTCAATGCTTATATTCCCTGCAGCAATTGCGCGCCGTTTCGCAACCGGGCCGGAACATATGGCATTGCTTGCAGCCATTATAGGCATCTTAGTAGTTTTTGGTGGAATGTTTGGTTCCCTTCATTGGGATACACCTTCAGGGCCAAGCATCGTAGTTGCTGCATCAGTATTTTTCATAATTACCGCTATACCGGCAACTTCCTTTCAGATGATTAAAAATTCCTCGAATAAAAAAAGTGATACCAAGCAAAAATAAATAATTAAAAAATAAGCATATAAGGAAAACAACCTTTTAAGCTTAGCAAAAAAAGTATTTGGCAATGATTTTCTAGCCAGAGGCGAAAGTAAAATTAA
>JAKUNM010000081.1 GCA_022451865.1 Dehalococcoidia bacterium | reverse complement strand
ATCATCGGAGCCACCTATAGCGATTACTTTGCCAGTTGCCAGTTTAATTAAGCCAAACTTTTCTCTAGCTTGGTTCATGTCAGCAACGATAGTCCATTCACCTGTAGCTGGATCCCAGATCTCTGTTAGAGAGGTAGCATTTCTTTGGTGTGCCGCACCACCTGAAACCAGTACAGTGCCATCGTCTAATTCAACAGCAGCTGGTACTGATCTCCAATAGTCCATTGTTCCAGACTGGGTCCATTTATCTGTAGCAGGATCATATACTTCTGTAGTTGCTATATATTCCATATACCCACTATTTGCTACCTTAGCTACTCCAGTACCACCAATTGAAAGCAGTCTGCCATCGGAAAGCACAACAAATGCAAAACGTTGTCTTTTCTCGAACATTTCACTACCTAGGACTGGTTCGCTCACTACTGTTGATGAACTTCCTTGGCTTGTTGTTTCAGATTCGGAAGATACCGTGTCTGATGTGCCAGTGTTTTCTGTTGAATCGTCTCCTCCGCATGCAAAAATAAACACGGATAAAGCTAACAGTACACTAAAAGTTAGAATGGACTTAAGATTTAACATTAAATAATCTCCAGATATTATTTTTTAAGTTTAAAAATTCAATTTAACACAATACTGACATAAGTTTACACCAATACTATTGACCTGCGCCTTTTGAGTAGAGTAGTTTGCCATCAACGTATGTTTGTTCTACTTCAATATCTTTGATGTGATCAACATGCGCCTTTGTAGGATCATGGCTCAAAACAACCATATCAGCACGCTTTCCCAATTCAAAAGATCCTACTTCATCATCCCTGAATATAGCGTATGATGAACCATTAGTGTAGTGGCTGATAGCCTCCTCAGCACTTATAGCCTGCCCAGGTTCGATTTGCCTTCCACTAATGTGTCTCCGGCTAGCTGCTGCAGCAATTCCGTCGATAGGCGCGACGGAAGCACATGGAAAATCTGAGCCTGCAGCGATTGTAGCTCCGGCGCTGACCATGTCAGCCATTGGTTGTGCTGGTGCATTTATTCCATAATTTTTTACTCCCTCTTCAAATACATCGCCAATGTTGAAAAGGAAAGCTGACTGGTGGCTTATAATGATTGGCAAGTCAGCTGCTCGTTGAATGAGTTCTTGGGTTGGGAACATAAAATGATCGAGCCTAAGTCTCAACTTGTCGGCATCAGGAACTTCATTTATTGCACGTTCAAATGCATTTATTGCCTGTTCAATAGATCGATTTCCAATGCAATGAATTGCAACTTGTAATCCCTTGCTAGTAGCATCTAGCACTAACTTATCCACTTCATTTTGCTCATAATATATTTCACCTTCAGGTGAGACGCTGCCATCATGATGACATTTAAAAAAACCAAATTCGGGAAATACAGGGTCCATAAAAATCTTCATTGATCCGCCCCTTAATCGATCAGAAACATTATCATTGTCATATTCACCTGCGGCCATCTTGTCAGGAATTCCAAAGAAAGTTTCTCCACCACGCAACTGACGTACACAAATCGGTAATTTTCCTTGACTATCTGCCAATCTGTACAACTCTGCACTTTCTGGCATTGTTTGAGCATCCCCAATACTTGTCACTCCATGCGATAGGTGCATTAGAGCATTCTGTCTAACTAAATCACCAACCACTTCTTCTCCATGAAAATCAATCATAGATCGCATTGTTATTTTATGGATTGAATCCATCGCTCTTTCATGTAGATATCCGGTTGGTTCACCTTTTCTGTTTTTAACTATGGTGCCTTTGTATGGGTCAGGCGAGCTTTTTGTAATGCCAGCAATAGCCATTGCATCGCTATTAGCGTATAGGGCATGATATGAAGCATCCATAATACATACTGGGTTATCCGGAGCAGCCTCATCTAACTCCCAGCATGTAAGCGGTTCAGCTTCTTTTAAAACACGTGTGTCATATGACTGTCCCCAAATCCATTTTCCTTTTGGAGTGGCAGATGCAGTTGCACTGATCGCGTCTAAAACGGCTTTTTTATCTCTAAGAGGTGGTGTGCGGGAATCAACAGAGACAGGCTCGAAAACAGTCATCGAAAAGTGGTTATGTGGATCAATAAATCCTGGTGTGACGGTTCTGCCTCTAAGATGTACGACTTTCGTTTGATCATTAGCCATGTTAACAATTTGATTATTATTACCTATAGCTGTGATTTTGTTGTTCTCAATGGCCATTGCTTGA
>JAKUNM010000080.1 GCA_022451865.1 Dehalococcoidia bacterium | reverse complement strand
TGTTAATTCTAAATCCTTGACAGTGATTGGTATTCCTTCCAATATCCTTTCGGAATCTCCCCTCAATATATTTGCTTCTGCTCTTAGTGCCTGTTCACGGGCTTGAGAAAAATTGAGCTCAAGAAATGCATTTAATTTCCCGTCCAATTTTCCTATACGATCTATAAAAAGTTCCGTCATTTCTACAGGAGATACTTGTCTCTTTCGATATAGATCAAGGAGTTCGCTTACCGAGGCATAAGCTAAATTATGTGTGCTTTCAAAATCCATAAGAACATCCTATATAAATACCATTAAAAAATTATTTATCTAATTGGAATACAAGCAATCAGCTCCCAGCTGATATTTTGTCGAAACCAGTCAAAGGCCTGAGAACTTCAGGGACAACAACAGAGCCATCCTCTTGCTGGTAATTTTCAAGAATAGCAATCAGAACTCTTGGCACTGCAAGCCCAGAACCATTTAGGGTATGAAGGAATCTCGGGCGTCCCCCTGATTCAGGCCTGTAGCGTATCGCAGATCGTCTTGATTGAAAGTCTGTGCAATTTGAGCAAGACGATACCTCAAGCCACTCTGAGGTCCCAGAGGCCCACATTTCAACATCGTAGCTTTTAGAGGCAGCAAATCCTAAATCACCCGTACAGAGTTCCAATACCCTGTGAGGTATTTTTAAAATCTCACACACTCTCTCTGCATCCTTGACTAATTTTTCCAATTCTTCATTGGAAGACTCAGGTTTGACAAACTTATACATTTCGACTTTATCGAATTGATGTACCCTCTTTATTCCCCTAGTGTCCCTTCCAGCTGAAAATTTCTCTCTTCTCCAACACGGTGTGTGAGAAACATATCGTAAAGGTAGGTCAGATTCATCGATAATTTCATCCCGAAACAATCCCGTAATTGGTGCTTCAGCTGTAGGAACCATAAACAAATCATCTTCTTCATCGTGGTACATATTTTCCTCGAAATGAGGTAAATGACTCGACCCTTTTACTGTTTCGCGATTTACCATAAACGGCAAATACAACTCAACATAATTATGATTCTTTACATGAAGGTCCAACATCCAGGAAATAACCGCCCTTTGTAGAGTGGCTCCTTTGCCTTTTAAAACATAAAATCGAGATTGTGATAATTTCACTCCACTTTGAAAATCAATAATTCCCAATTCCTCGCCAATTTCCCAATGAGGTCTTGGTTCAAAAGAGAAAGAGGGGGCTTCTCCTATAGTACGAACAACAACATTCTTACTTTCGTCTTGCCCAACCGGCGATGTATCACTAGGAACATTAGGGATATCCAGAAGTATAGAATCGAGATTTTCAGCAAGTCGCTTTTCATCACTTTCAAGAATTTTTATTTTGGAACCAACCGCACGCATTTCCTCAATCAATTCTTGTGGCTTATCACTAGTCTTACCAAGTTCCCGCGACACATCATTTCTTTTAGCCCTAAGATTATCAATTTCGGTAATAGTTGAGCGTCGACGACGATCTAAATCAATAGCCTCGTCAATTCTAAATTCTTGGCCTCTTTTTTCTCCAGATTCCCGTAAAATATCCGGTCTTTCACGAATCAGATCAATATCGATCACCGTATTTGTCTCCCTTACACGTGAAAAGCCTCAAAAATAGTAATTCCATTTTATATTAAACGAAAAATAAAACTCAGCTAAAGATATTTTGATTTAAAGGGCAAATATAAACACATATGGCTATGGCGAAGAAATTACAACTTCTGTTTTAAATTTAAGGTACAAAAGGCATTATTCATGAATCTATTGCCGTATCTCATAAAATATTCGCCCATTGAAGGTTTATTGTGATTTATTATCGAACAAATTTACGTTTGTCGTCGTAAAGGAAACGTTCATATTGACAATGTCACCTAATCATAGACAATCGTCTATGAAAGGTTTTTAGGTGAAGATAATAAAATAATTTTCCTAATAATTTATTTTTACAAATCGTCTTGAGAATTGTCGTGCCGTCATAAATCAGGGCCGAGTACGTTCGGCCTTGTAATTGACTTCCTGTCTGTTCCGATTGAAAGTAAGAATTCTCGTGCTTGAAAAAAATCTTACTGTTAGACGTATAATGTGTTCAAAATCACCCCTAGTATGAGGTCGACTTTTGGTTACAGTATCCCAATACGCGGAAGATTTAATATCAATCCCTAGAGCTCATGTAAGAATGGAATTTTCTCAAGATGAAATGGGAATACTACTAACACACGATGAGAA
>JAKUNM010000008.1 GCA_022451865.1 Dehalococcoidia bacterium | reverse complement strand
TAGTTTTATAGTGTAGCTTACGTAATTAGTGGAATTGTATGTTCTTTGTTTGTGACAAATAGAAGAGGCTTGTCCTCGGGAGGGATTAACTTTTTATGGAAAAGAGTTACTGGATGAGAAATCGAGTTGCTCGGCGGAGATTCATCCGTGGAGCAGGCGTAATAGGGACAGGCGCTATTGGTGCTGCCCTTATTGGTTGTGGTAGCGATGATGATGATTCATCCTCCGCAGCACCAGCTGCACCAGCAGCAGCACCAGCCGCTGCACCAGCAGCAGCAACAGCAGCACCAGCTGCAGCAACACAATCAGCTGTTGCTCAGGGTGGAGCTGCTCAACTACAGTCTTCAGCAGCAACAGCAGTCCCTGCACCAGCTGAAAATGTAAAACGTGGCGGGCACCTAAGATTTGAAATTTCCGGTGATCCACCAAACTATGATATGCATGCAAACTCTACGTACCGTGTAAACGTACCATTGAGTCCAGTGCACGCATTATTAGTTGAATTCGATCCACTAAGTGCAGTTGAAGGACCTGACAACGTTCAAGGTCAACTTGCATCTAGCTGGACAGTTGATAACAACTTGAAAGTTACTTTTGACTTACACAGTAACGCTAAATTCCATAATGGTGAGCCTGTTACAAGTAAGGACGTGAAGGCTACATTTGAGCGTATCGCTAATAAAGATGGTTCGATTGTTAGTCCTCGTATGAAGAACTATGATGCCGTCGAAAGTATTGAAACACCAGATGACACACATGTTGTTGTTAATTTGAACCGCCCAGCTCCATCATTATTCGCTATGATGGCTCAAGGTTGGAACACCATTTACTCTCACAAGGACATTGCTAATGGCATGGACTTCAAATTAGAGATTAACGGTGCTGGTCCAATGAAGCTCGACAAGTATGAGCGTGGTAACCGATTCGAAATGTCTGCTAACCCAGACTACTTCCTTGAAGGACGACCTTATCTTGCTAAGCAGACTGTGTATGTTATTCCAGATGGTTCTACTCGATTCGCAAGTTTCCAAGGTGGTGAGACTGACATCTTCTTGATGGCTACTCAAGCCGATGCTGAGTCCATGATGGATATCATGAAAGACAAGGCAGTTTTGGATGGTCCAATGCCAAGTAATGGTTTTGGTTCAATTAACTTCAATACATCACGTGAGCCATGGAACGACAACCGTGTACGTACAGCTGTTGCAATGGCGATGAACCGTGATGAAGCAATCGCAGTACTTAGTAAGGGTGTGGGTTACCACGGTGGTTACTTCAACCCTAACGGTATTTGGACTGCTGGTCTGGATGCTGTTCAAAAGGTTCCAGGCTATAAGCCTTACAGTGACGCAGTAGTTGCAGAAGCACGTAAGATGCTTGATGCAGCAGGTGTTCCTGATGGCTTTGATGCTACAATTCTGACACGTCAGGGTAGTACTTATGAGAACTTCTCACTGTACATTCTTGATAATGCTAAGGCTATTGGTCTTAACTTTACACCTGATGTTCAGGAAACAGCTTCTGCATATGACCGATTGAACACACGTAACTTCGACCTTGCACCATGGAGACACGGTTATGCAGTTGATGATCCGGATGCACTATTCGGTGAATTCTATGTAACCGGTGCAGCTCGAAACTACTCTGAGCTTTCTTCACCTGAAGTTGATGATCTATTCTTGAAGCAGAGCACCGAACTTGATGTTCCAACACGTCAAGAGCTCGCTAAGAAAATGGAAATCGCGGCTTTGGACCTATACGGTAAGATTGTTACAGACTGGAGTGCTGCTCGAATGGTACGACGTTCATACGTCAAGAATGTTGTCAAGCATCCAAACTTGTACAACGCAAACCGATTCGAGACTGCGTGGCTTGATCTGTAGGATTTAGTTTTCAAAGAGGGTAGTTGCTCATGTTTTGAGTAGCTGCCCTCTTTTTTTGTTTAATTTTTTACCGATTTGTTCCTCATTCTGCTATTCTCCCTATCATCTTACTTTTTAATGGAGTTGAAATTTGTCTTTATTGGATAAACCTTTTTCAGAAGATCTTCCGCTAAGCGGCGTAAAAGTTTTGGATATATCTCAAGGTGTGGCAGGGCCATATGCTGGAAAGTTATTAGGTGGTATGGGCGCTGATGTAATTTCTGTTGAACCTCCGATCCATGGTGATTATGCTCGTTTAATTCCTCCATTTTTTGAAGATGATCCACATATAGAAAAAAGTGGCCTGTTTCTTTACCTCAATACTGACAAACGAAGTATCACGCTTGATTTATCAAGTGAACAAAGTCAAAGTGTTATTAAGCCTCTCATCGAATGGGCAGATATCATTATAGAAAATTATGCACCTGACACCTTGGAAAATTTAGGACTTGGATATAAAGATATAGAAAAAATATCATCAAAGACATCTCTCGTTTCGATAACCGATTTTGGTCAAAGTGGTCCTTATAAAGATTACCAAGGTACAAATCTTATTAGCCTAGCTTTAGGTGGATTACTTCAAATTACTGGTGATGTCGATAAAGAACCTTTAAAAGTAGGTGGTCGACCGGCAGAGTATATTGCTGGATTGAGCGCATTTTCTGGAGCAATGGTTGCGTTGTATGCACAACGTGCTAGCGGTGAAGGTCAACATGTTGATGTATCTATGGTTGAAGCTATAGCTACTGCTCAGATGTATTCGGGTCTGAATTATGCTTATCTTGGAGAAAACCGTGTACGAGCTAATGATATAGCACCTATGTATCAAGTAAGTAATGGGCACGTTGGCGTAATGTATAGACAGGATAACTGGGATGATTTTTGTGACATGATTGGGCGCCCTGAAATGAAAGATGATGAACGCTTTATTGACAATGTTGCTCGGCGTGAAAATATTATTGAATTGAATCAAATAGTGTCAGAGTGGATGATTAAGCAAGATAAGACAGAGCTGTATCATCTGGCGCAGGGGCAGAGAATGCCATTTGGCTATATTTGTGATGCGGAAGATTTAATTTCCTCGGAACAATACATTCACCGTGGTTATTTTGTAGAAATTGATCATCCTGTCTGTGGAAAATTGTTGTATCCCGGGCATTCGTTTTTTTGGGATGATGAAAAATTACCTATGGAACGTGCACCTTTGTTGGGTGAACATAATGAATCAGTTTATGAAGCTCTCGGGTTCTCGAAAGAAGAGGTATCTGCTCTAACTGAAAAAGGCGTAATTTAATTGCGAATTGAAAAGAGATCATGATGTCAAAAAATGCACTTGAAGGACTTCGAGTTTTAGATCTTACTCAGGTTTGGGCGGGGCCAACGTGTACGAAAATTCTTGGTGATTTGGGAGCAGAAATTATTAAAATCGAGTCAGGGAGACGTATGGATATCTCTCGTGGTGGCACTACTGCAAATTCTGGTGCTGGACTTTATCCAGATGGTAATGCTGGAGATGAACCATGGAATACATCTGGATTATATACAGATAGGAATCGAAGTAAAATCAGTGCCTGTTTGGATTTAACTCATCCAAAAGGAGTCGAAGTACTTAAGAAACTAGTCGAAAAAAGTGATGTAGTTATTGAAAGTTTTCGTAGCGGAGTAATGGAACGTTTTGGATTGTCATATGAAGATTTGAAACTTATCCGTAAAGACATCATTATGGTAAGTCTTGCTAGTCAAGGTGGGAGTGGTCCTGAACGATCGTACGGTTCTTTTGGTGCGACACTTGAGCAAACTGCAGGGATTGCTTCTTTTACAGGCTATTTAGGTGGTGATCCAAGAACTTCCGGAACTTTTTTACCTGACCCGATGGTGGCATTTCTTGCCATTGGGATAGTACTTTCTGCTATTGAGCAACGTAGAACTACTGGTAAAGGGACATTTGTCGATTTATCACAACGTGAGGTAACTACAGGTGTTGTAGGGGAAATGGTGATGGATTACACCATGAACGGCAGGAAATGGGGACCAAACGGTAATCGAGATAATGTTTTTGCTCCACAAGGGGTTTATAAATGCTACGGCGATGATAGTTGGATCGCGATTTCTGTGCGTACTGACGATGAGTGGAATACTTTCTCAGAGATGTTAAATCTTTCGTCGGAGCAAGTGAACACTTTTTCAACTGTGAGTCAAAGATTTGCACAGCATGATGAATTAGATAGGCTAATCACTCAATGGAGTCAAGATAAGGATGCACATGAAGTTATGCATGCTTTACAGATGGTGGGGATTCCTGCTGGAGTTAGCTTAACAGGCGAACAAATACTTGCAGATGAACATTTAAATGATAGAGAATTTT
The DNA here is from genome assembly GCA_022451865.1 of Dehalococcoidia bacterium. Classification (GTDB taxonomy): domain Bacteria; phylum Chloroflexota; class Dehalococcoidia; order UBA2979; family UBA2979; genus UBA6955. The sequence continues at coordinate 33,812 of JAKUNM010000008.1, read as the reverse complement.
GGGAAGAAGTTGATCATCCAATGGTTGGACGTCGCCCATTTTTAAGTCGGCCATTTAAATTTTCTAAGCATCCGGCAAGTACCAGATCGCATGCACCATTATTAGGTGCACATACTGATTATGTTTTACGAGATATCGCTGGTCTGTCTGACGAGGAAATTACAGAACTTTCTGATTTAGGTATCACATCCAATGATCCAACGGCATTTGGCTCAACTGCATTTTAGAAAATTAATATAAAAAAAGACCGCGTGGTTATTCTTTTCACGCGATCTTTTTTATATCAATTTTAGTAGCCTCTGTACTCTGCCTGTCGTTTTTCAATAAATGCCTGAACACCTTCTTTATGGTCGAATGTATCTTTTGTTAGACCTTGTGCTCGTGATGCCAGTGGTAGATGCTCGACTAAGCTTTGCTGATAGCCCTGGTGTACCAATTGTTTCACAATACCCATTGCATAAACTGGCCCTCGAGCTAATTTTGTAGCTAATTCTAGCGTTTTATCCATAAGCTGATCATCTGTTGTAAGCCAATTTGCTAGTCCTATTCGATAAGCCTCTTCTCCAGTGATAGGTTCACCTGACATCTGCATCCAGAGAGCATTCGACATCCCCACGAGCTTAGGCAACTGCCAGGCACTGCCATCAGCGGGAACGATCCCATTACGGATAAATGCTTCATTGAATCTTGCTGCTTCTCCAGCAACACGAAAATCACACGATAAGGCAATTCCACAACCAAGGCCGTAAGCATGTCCATTAACCGCAGCGAATGATGGTTTTTGCATATTGTGCAGTTTTGAAACAATATCTGGTCCTGTTCCATAATTTCTTGTCTCAGCTGCGTGATAGATAGGGTCAAGTTGTTCCCATGGGCTAATACGTGGTGCCTCATAGCTTTCGTTCGACAATTCTTCTTCTCGCTCTTTAACACCTCGAGCGAATGTTCGAACGTTCGCTCCAGAGGAGAAGGCTCTTCCTGCTCCTGTAATTAGCAATGCACGTAAGTCAGGATCACTAGCGAACCGGTCGACTTCAGAAACTAATTCAGGCATTAATGGATCACCTAATGCATTTAGTGTTTCAGGATCATTCATTGTGAGTACTAAAACACGATCTGCCGTAGTGTGTGAATCAATTTTTTCAAAACTCATTTTCATACCTCCAATATTCTTATTCGCGTATAAAATCAGGACGAACCTTTTTTATATTTGGTGCATTCACAAATGCTTGTGTACCTATATCATAATCTTTTGATGATTGAATACGTTGATAAAAAATTCCTTCTAATTCCATAGAATCAAGATAACTCTGCCCCATTGCCCTGTACATAAATCTTTTTGTTTGTCTGACAACAGTTGGGCCACATTCAATCATGCGATTTGCTAGAGCAACACATTCATCAATTAATTGATCAGGTTCAACTATCCTATTTAGAATTCCAATTTTGTCAGCTGTTGGTGCATCAATTTGGTCTCCTGTTAAGGCCAGTTCCATTGCCCAACCAAAAGGAACAGTGGAGGGTAATAAAGTTGCTTGACCACCTCCTGCCATATGACCAAATTTTACTTCAGTGCAAGCAAAGCGGCTATTAGGAGTTCCTATACGAATATCACACGCTAATGCAAGAGCGAAACCAAATCCAAGTGCAACACCGTTAATTGCTCCAATGACTGGTTTTTCAATATCTAGACCAGACATACATGCTAGTCCAATTGTACTTACACCTTCGATAGGCGGTTTCCAATCAGGGTTTGAAACTGTGATACCTGTACCAATTTCCTTTAAATCACTCCCTGCTGACCAAGCAATATCCCCTGTGCCAGTTAAAATTGCCACATCAGCATCATTATCATGTTTGAAAGTAACCCAATGATCGATTAATTCACGTCGGGTATCTTCAGTAAATGAATTTCTTTTATTTGGACGGTTGATTGTGATATGTGCAATACGATCTTTCACTTCATATATTACTAGCTCGTCTGTCATTAACCTTATTCCAATCTATTATCTATCTTTATATTAATGATGATGAACCGTATGCTATGCTTTGGATTGTTGTTTCGCAAGGGCGAAATCGATATTGATTATTTTAATGATGAATATGAAAGGGGATCAGAATGGCTGCTGTAATTTATGAAGTAAAAAACCATATTGCCTATGTCACACTTAATAGACCAGAAGCGCTGAATGCAATTAACAAACAACTCAGTGCAGAATTGGAAGAAACTTGGCATCGATTCGATGCAGATTCAGATGCGTGGGTTGCAATTCTTACTGCTAATGGTAGGGCTTTTTGTGCAGGTGCTGATCTAAAAGATAGAGTTTCCCCGCCAGAAGAATCTGCTCGACCAACTTTAAGTTTGGGGCATGGTTTTGATGTTTATAAGCCAATTATTGTTGGAGTGAATGGTTACTGCTTGGCAGCTGGTATTGACGTGGTTTTACCATGTGATATTCGTGTTGCTGGTGAGGATGCCGTTTTTGGGATGACTATGACAAGAGTGGGAGTAATGGCATCAACTGGTGCTTCACAATTGCCTCGTTCAATTGGATGGGCACATGCTATGGAAATGTTACTTACTGCAGAAAGAATTGATGCTGATACGGCATACCGAATAGGGCTAGTTAATGCTGTAGTACCTAATGATGAATTACTACAAAAATGTGAAGAGTATGCAGAAAAAATTCTTAAAAACTCACCGACTGCAGCTCGATTAACAAAAGAAGCAGCTATTCGCGGTAGAGATTCTGCAACTATAGCTGAAAGCCTTAAAGTAGGATTTAGCTTACAAAGGTTAATGAAAACTACGCCTGATGCAAGCGAAGGACCTCGGGCTTTTGTTGAGAAAAGATCTCCTAATTGGGAATCTACCGACGTAGGAAGAATTCACTAGTAACAACTCACTACCAAATTTCTTCAAGCATTCTTTCTAGATCCGCTTGATGATTTGATGTGCGTGAGTCATGCCGTATGAAGAAATGTATCATAGTATCTTCTGCAATTCGTGGGATGTCTTCTTTGGGGACTCCAAGATCACGTAGACGAGAAGGCTGATTTATTGCTTTGTAAAAATTTTCTATTTCTATAATCACGGCTTCTGCAGCTATGGCGTCAGTAGTTGAATTGTCCGCTATACCCACTGCACGTGCTGCGATTGCTAGATCACTTTCAGCTGCTGGCAGGCTATAGCGGAGTGAAGCAGGTCCTAAGACGGCTCCACAAGGGCCCTGACCACATTTATAACGTGTGTTAATAGATCCGCCAGCACCTGATAGTATTGAGAAATTAGCACGTGGTTGATCTGTTGAATCATATTCTGATGATCGATTAATCATGTAACCGGCAGCCATCAGTTGCATCCGAGGCTCTGGATCGTTAGGTGCACTAATAATTTGAGGTACATATTTTTTTGCTAAGTGGAATACCTCCACGTGATCGGCATGTGCAATAGCAACAGGAGATGGTTGTGCTAAATTTCTTATTGATCCACTTAAGAAGCCCATACAAGTATTCAGGAAAACGTCGGGTGCAGCTGTCATAACTGCCTCAGTATCCCAAATCATACTAATCGCCCTGGTTTTCGGATCATATAATTCGATCCTTCTCAATTCATCCATGTCTTTGATTGCTGCACCTGATCTTAACATTGCAGTTGTGGGCAATGTTAAGATCTGAATTATTGGAATTTTTGGTGACAGTAATTTAGGGCTGACGGGTAATTGATTTGGTGGGTATTTTGTAGCCATTTCATGAAATGATTTTTGTTCTCCAATTCGCATGGCAATTGCGCGTGCACTCACTGCAGCAGTTCCACCACCGACGGGAATTATTAAGTCCGTACCAGCATTTTCTACTGCCTGTGCAGCCTCTTCTACAATAGGAGCCGGTGAGTCAGTTTGTAATCCATCAAATATTCCAGCAAAACGAGTGCCTAATTCTTTTTTAACTCTCTCTAGCAATTTTTTTTCTTTTGCAATTGATTGTCCACAAACAATAAAAGCTTTTTTTGCTTCTAATCTTTCAACTTCTGCTCGCAGATTTCCTAAAGCTTCGTTCCCAGAAAATACCCTTGTTCCAAAACCTCGATATTTATAATTATTTTCTGTCATTTTCACTCCATTAAATTTAAAATATTACTTTGACTATTCATTTTCCTTTAACTCCGACCATGACGCCTCCAAGTAGTTTTGGATGTAAAAAAGCTGTTTCTGGGATAATGTTCTCCTCCATACTACCGATCCATCCCCCTGGAAGAATTTCATTTGCACGAGATCGAATTTCGTTCATATTGCTACTTTCAGCGAAGCACATATACAAACCTGCACCTCTATTGTTGAAAAATCTTCCCATAGCGTTTGTTTCATTTAGAGGATGTATTACTTCGATATCATCATTGCATGATTCATTAATATATGTGTGGAATCCTGTAAATCCAAACTCTGTAGATTCAGTAAGATCGAAGCTTGCTTGATTAAGTCGCAATTGAGTTGCCAATTCAGATGAGATAGCCTCAGGGTTTGAAACTAAATATGAAACCTCAAAGAAACGATTTAATAAACCGCGAATATCATTTTTTTCGAAAGTACTTACATTCATACGTAAACCACCTTCACTTGTGAAGGTCTGGTCGATGTATATTTGTCCCTTCTCTGCAGTATATGAGATATTTTTCGTATCTAAAGAAATAGCAAATTCCTTGAGATCAACGGTTGACAATCCTACTGAAAATAAACCTCCGCGTGGATTTTTCGTTAAGAAATTAGCTATTGGGCCACTACCTAGTTGTTCTAATAGTTCTACTTTTGCATTACCAATAGATAAAGTTGTTCTTTTTGCATTGAGTGTATCTATAGTATCTTGAGATACTTCCTGTGCGGATAATAACTTCTGCCATTGATTACTTACTAATGCGTTATCTTTGGTTGCTAGTTGTATTCCGTTAATATTATTAAACATATGACCTCGAATTAATAAATGGTTAGCTACGATACAGTATATATATCAGCTAATAGCTTTGTTGATTTAGGAATTATTATTAATTAGGTATGACCGAATGGTAAACACAGAAATTGATTCTATCGTTTGTCGAACATGTGAACGTGTCATCAAAGCAGGCGTAAAGCGGTGTTCATATTGTTTAACAGATATAAGGGCAGTAGAACCTTTATCTGGTGAAGATGCAATATCTGCTAGAATGCACCGTGCAAGGGTTGTTCAGCGTAATTCACGTCGGCAGTTAGCTATTAAGTCGATTAAAATTGTATGTGCTTTTTTATTGTTAATTGTTTGTATGTTCTGGACGTATGCCACTTTCATAAGCACAGCAGGTAATTTACCCATTTCTACATCTAATCTTAGTGGTCGTTTGTCTGCTGATACAGGTTGGCAAAATGGTGATGGTGGTAGTGGCCGTTTAAGAAGGTCATTGTATCAAAGTCGTATAGAGCAACCAGTTGCGTGGCAAACACAGTTGCCAGCAAATGCCGAAACCTCTTTAGTAGCTGATTCTCAGCATTTATATATTTCATTATCTAACGGATTGCTTATTGCATATTCTCAACTTGATGGGTCAGAGGTTTGGAAGAAACAGTTTGAAGATTTTCTATTAGCAGCTCCTTTAGCTGTTGAGGAAATGTTATTCGTACCTTCTGCGAATGGAATTTTGTATGCGTTAGATTCGTCAAATGGAAATGAATTATGGTCTGTTCAAGCTGGTGATTTGCTTGAATCCACACCTCTTATCTATGACGGTCGAATTTATCTTTTCGGGAAAGACACATGGTACGTTTTTGATGCAGGAAATGGAGAAAGACTCTGGCAAAAAGATATGGATACGGTCGTTCATAAAAGTGGTAGGCGATTTGAAAGTCCGGTTATGAATGATCATTATATCGCCGTCGGGTTAGGTCAGAAATTACTTATTTTTGATAGACTTTCAGGTGAACAAACATACTGGTATAACTCAGTGTCTTTTCCTACAAAAATTGCAATAGATAACGATGAAGTTATATCCATTTCACCATGGTTAATCTTTTCTGTGGATGAAGATTCACAAAATCCGTGGTGGGAAGGACGTTTGCGAAGTCTGTGGCTGCAGCTTTATGTTTGGGGAGTAGCACCTCCCACTCCTTTACCAGAGAGATTGTGGGGAAATTTTAATCCACCACGCCTATATTTTGCACCTGCAGTGAGCTCGGATAGTATTTACGTTGCAGGCGAGCGGGGATCTAAATTTTCTACAGAAGCACTTTTGCAGTCTTACAATCGTAAAGATGGGTCAATTGATTGGAAAAAATCCCTTCCTCAAGTCACTAGTGCACCGTTAATAACATCAGATGGATTACTTATAGCTGCAGGGCCTATGTTAATACTACTTGATCCGGAATCTGGGGACGAAATTGGGCTACTAGATTACAAGCAAAACATCTCTTCACCTATATCTATCGAATCCGGTACTTATTATATTGTTGGTGGCAAAAATATCCATGCACTGAAGTAGTCAAAGTTCGATTAAAAGAGTTGACAAACTGCTATAGAGCAGCTGTAATAGCTGTTCGTAGTCCGTGTAGCATGACTTTGTGTACCGGACTGTATTTTGTCTGAATAGTGTTTAAGAATCGAGGAACTATGGATTTTGCACCATCATATACTCCTGAACAGGAAGCTTTTAGAAAAGAAGTTCGAAGTTGGTTGGATGATCATGCTCCAGTCATTGAAGGAGATCAAGACTCTCCAGAAAACTATGCTAAATTTCGTCAATTAGGGCGTGATTTAGGGCAACAAGGATGGTTACGTCCTACTGCTCCAGTTGAATTTGGTGGAGGCGGTATGGGTTTTGAGGAAACCGTTGTGCTCTATGAAGAAATGAGTCGACGCGATCTTTCAATTCCTCCTTATTATGATTCAGGCGGTTGGCTTGGAGGTGCTTCAATACTCGTTTGGGGTTCTGATGAACAAAAGCAAGCTCTTCTTCCTCCGATATTCAAAGGTGATGTAGTTACATGGCAACTCTTAACTGGTCCAGAAGCCGGTTCAGACCTTGCTGGTACACAAACAGATGCTGTCCGTGATGGTGATGATTATATTGTAAATGGCGAGAAAATTTATGTCGGTGGCTCAAACGGCGTTGATATGCTTTGGACTCTCACACGAACAGATCCTGATGGCGAACGACACAAGAATTTAAGTTGGTTTATGATACCGGCTGATTTACCTGGTATTACTATTCGTCCGATGGATTTATTAGGTGATGGTGGTGAAGGAGTGGGCTCTGGTGTTAAGAACACGGTCTATTTTGACAATGTACGAGTCCCAGCTGAACGGTTAGTAGGTGGAGAGAATAATGGTTGGCAAGTTGCAACTACACACCTTGAACTTGAGCATGGTGCAGGTGGGTCAGTTGCCCGTAACCTATGGTTCGCTCGGGCATTAGAATGGGCTAGAGAGCGTCGGTTGAATGGTCGACCATTAGTCGAAGATTCTGATGCTCAAGATCGTTTAGTAGAAATATATGAGAAGACTGAGATTCAGAGATTATTTGGAATTCGAAATTTCTGGATGAATAGAACTCATCAAGCTATGACGTATGAAGGTCCGCAATCTTCTTATTTCAGAAAACTTTCAGGATTGGATATCACTACAGCTTTGCATGAGCTTTTTGGCCCATATGCACTGACTAATGATGAAATTACTGATTTCTCGGAAGGTGCACTTGATGCATATCAGCGTAGTGCAATTGTGGCACTACACCCTGGTGGAACTGCTGATGTTCAGAAAGTCTTAATGGCTAGACGAATTGGTATGGGACGTTCTGAAGCTGAACGTTATAAAGCAGGTAAGACTGTCGAATAGAAATCTATTGTTTTAAATTAGAACACACCGATACCTTTTAAAGGGTATCGGGTGTGTTTTCTCAAGCGGGGGGGGTAGAAAATGGATCTTTCGTTAACCGATCAACAAGAAATGTTAAAACAAGCAGTTGATGATTTTGTTAGCCGTGACGCTCCAATAGAATCTTTAATTGAACTGCAACAAACTGAACGTGGTTTTTCAGATGATATGTGGCGTACTGCAGGTGAACTTGGTTGGCTGGGTATGTTAATTCCTGAAGAATATGGTGGAAGTAATACTGGTTATACCGATGCTGGGGTTGTGTTTGAAGCTTTGGGTAAAGGGCCAGTACCGGGACCGTTTTTTTCAACAGTCCTTGCTGGTGAGATTATAAAAGAACTGGGTAATGATTCTCAGAAAGAAAATTATCTAACTCGTATTGCAAATGGTTCTCTTATCGCTACGTTAGCTATGTCTGAGCCAGATTATCAATGGGGAGTTGCTGGTGTGCAATTAACACCAACTGAAGATGGTGAAGATTATATATTAAATGGTGAGAAGTCTTTTGTTTATGATGGCCATGCTGCTGATTTAATAATTACAGCTGTTCGCACTGGCTCAGGAGATAATGACATTAGTCTGTTGCTAGTCGATACTAGTACCCTAGGCGTTTCGGCACGAAAATTAGAGGGTTTTACATCTTCTGAAAGTTCTGTAGTGTTTGCAAATGCCCGTATTCCTAAATCAGCTTTATTAGGTGAGTCTAACGCTATTACTGACGGGTTACATGCTGCACTTATGCGTGCAACTCCATTGTTATGTGCCTACAAAGTTGGTGGTGCACAAGCTGTTTTTGATTTATCTGTACAGTATAGCCGTGATCGAGTGCAATTCGGACGTCCAATTGGACGATTCCAATTTGTCCAAAACCATATAGTCCAATTAGTTATTCATTTGGATTCTGCACGTTGGACTACCTATGAAGCATTATGGAAGATGGACACTGGTCGTGAGACTGAAGCAGCCATCCATCTTGCTAAGGCAGTGACGAGTGATGGATATCGTCAGGCATGTGATTATGGTCATGAAGTTCATGCAGGTACGGGAGTTGTTCGTGAATATGGGTTAACTCTATACACTAGACAATCTCGTTCTCTGTTTCATGCTTTAGGTGAACCACGATATCACCGAAAACAACTAGCAAAATTAATGCCCACTTTGCAATTGGATGATGAGTAAGCACTTATGACTAGGTGCATTTTACTAGTGAACTAGTTATTAATCTTTATAGAGAGAGAGAGTTTTAATGTCAGATCATGCTTTAGAAGAAGTTCCTTATTTACTATATGAAAAAGAAGATAATGGAATTCTATGGATCAAATTCAACCGTCCTGAGCGACTTAATGCTTGTATTGGTGGGAATGAAAGATTTGGTACGTTAGCAAAAGTTGGCGAATACATGCGTGCTGGTGATGATGACCCTGATGTTCGGGTTATTGTTCTGACTGGTGTAGGTCGTGCTTTTTCTGCAGGAGTAGATGTCCGCGGAGTTGAAGGTTATGACGGTGGAGGAAACTTTCTCGGTGCAGCGATACACCCCAACAGTCCTGATGCGTCACGACAAGGTTTTCTCTACGGGACAACGAAATTAATCAAGGACGTCAACTACATACGGAAGCCTACTATTGCAATGATCAATGGTGTCGCTGCAGGTTTTGGTATGGATTTATCCCTTGCTTGTGATATTCGTTATGGCTCTGAGCATATGCGATATATCTCTTATCACCAGGTAGGTCAGATTATTGAAAACGGTGGTGCATACCATCTAACAAAATTAGCTGGTCTTGGTCGTGCACTTGAGTTCGCATATACAGGTCATTTAGATGCAGAGAGAGCTTATCAGTGGGGAGTGCTAAATAAGTTAGTACCTGCTGAAGAGCTTGAAGCTGAAGTTCGAGATCTTTGTGCACGAATGATTAAGCACCCTCCAATTACGCAGTGGATCAATAAGAAAAATTTACGTGCAGCAGTGGATAGTAATTTAGAAACAACTTCAGTGCTAACATCGAATGCTGCTTATGTTTTGAATAATTCTAATGATGCCATAGAGGCAAAAGCTGCTTTGATGGAACGACGTGACCCAACCTTTACAGGTACTTAGTAGTTATATCTCTTAGAGTTAAGTTGGGATTCTCTAAGAAATCGTGAGGTGATTATGGCTGCAGGTCCACTTCAAGGCATACGTGTTTTGGAGTTTACTCAAATCGTTGCTGCTCCTTTTTGTGGTTGTATTTTATCTGATCAAGGTGCGGATGTAGTCAAAGTAGAAGGACCCAAAGGTGATCCACATCGCAATGCCGGTGCTGTGATACCTGGCTTAGGAAAACGCTGGCAATCTCTTAATCGAGGGAAACGTAGTTTAGTTGTAGATTTACAGTCTCCTGAAGGTCGAGATTTGATTTATCAAATTATTCCTGATTATGACGTTGTGTTAATTAATTTTCGCGTTGGCGTTGCTGAACGTTTAGGCATTGATTATGAATCTTTAAAACAATTGAATGAGAAGTTGATCTATTGTGAAATTACGGGCTTTGGTTCGGAAGGTCCTCTGAAAAATCGTGCTGGAACAGATGTTGTTGGTGTAGCCTATACAGGCTTAATGGTTGGTGAAGCTAAAGTTGATGAGAATGGATTGCCTATTGGTGTTACTAGCTCTTCAATCGCGGATTACTGTGCCGGATTTTCTGCAGCATCTTCTATTAATGCAGCCCTTTTTCATAGAGAAAAAACTGGAAAAGGCCAAAAAATTGAGACTTCATTATTACGTGCAGGGCTCGCGATTCAAGATACAAATGTAATGCGTGAACCAGTACATGACGCTGTAACACGTGATGGTATGATGGATGAAATATCAACTTTACGAGATAATAGAGCTTCATATCCAGAAATTCTAGCCGCCCGTGCCAAAGGCCGAGGGATGCGAGCGCATTTTCGATCTTATTATGGTGGATATCAAACAGGAGATGGTCGTTTTCTTGTATTAGGGGCATTGACACCTGCTACGCGACAATCAGCGAGAACAGTACTTGGAATAACAGATGATCACAGTGATTCTCCCGACTTTGATGCAAATGATCCTGCTAGTATGGTGGCAGCTCAAAATTTAAGAAATAGAGTTGCTGAAATAATATTGACGAAATCTATTGATGTATGGATCTCAGAACTAGAAGAAGCTGGTGTTCCATGTGCACCAGTGAATATCCCTGAGGAAATGTCAGAAGATCCTCAAGTTGTTGCATTGAATATCATGCAAGATCTTACTCATCCTGTTACTGGACCTCAAAAAGTTGTTGGTCCTGTAGCAACTATGTCTGAAACTCCTACAGTAGTACAAGGTCACGCACCAGTTTTAGGTGCAGATAGTGCAGAAGTTTTGATTGAGCATGGTATTGACCCTGAATTGGTTGGAAAATTGATTGATTCAGGTGTCATAGGTTCTGCATAGATATTGCTAACCTAGTGAAAGGTCGTCATATGAGCGATGTTAATTCTTTTGCTGCGCGAGGTTTTGATTGGCGATTGTTCGCTGGTGAAGAAGTTATAGAAGATCGTTTGAAAGAATTAGTAATTCGGTCTGGTGCGAAACGTCCATTTGTTATTTGTTCTAAATCAATCTCGAGTAAAACACGAAATATTGAACGAATTAAAGGTGCTCTTGGCGATTCTTTTGCAGGCTATTTTGATGGTATTGAAATTGATTCAACATACAATTCAGTTGTAGCGGCGACAGAAGCTGCCAAAGAAGCAGGAGCAGATTTATTGATATCAGTTGGTGGCGGGAGTGTAATTGTTGCAACACGTGTAGTCGATATTTTCCTTTGTGAAGATGGTGACCCTTTTGAAATTATGACCCAGTATCCTGAAGGTAAACCGGCATATAGCCCGCGTTTGAATGCTCCTAAATTGCCTATTATTAATGTCATTACTACGCCTACGGGTGCTATGAATCGAGGTGGATCCGGATTAGCCAATCCAGATCTTGATCAACGGATGGAATACTTTGATCCAAAAACACGTCCAATTGGATTGATATTTGACCACGAAGCAATTTTGGACTCTCCTTATGAATTATTTAGGTCTACGGCGACTACAGGATTTGCTGGATCCGTTGCTGCTGTTGCTATTCCTTCTAATCCTTTGGTGGAAGGAGATAAGGAACATATTCTGCGACTAATGAAAAGAGGTTACGTAGGAATTTATGAAAATCCAAATGACATTGGTCCACGCATGGATTTGTGTGTAGCTGCTTTGTTGGGTAACAGAGTTCAAGATGACGGTGAACAGGTGCGCGGTCGCCAAAATCCTGCAACTCAGGCTTTTTCAGGTAATTATGCCATATCTACTGCTTTGCATATTCGTTATCCACATGTTTGGCAAGGTGAATCTACATCAGTTCTTACTGCTACAGTTGCTCGGAGAAGCCCTGCACCAGATATTGAATCTGCTCGTCGTGTTGCTCAAGCTATGGATGTATGGGCGGATAATATGTCAGCTGAAGATGCCAAATTAGCTATTGCAGATGGAATAGAAGACTTGTACAAAAAAGTGGGAATGCCCACTCGGATTAGTGAACTAAATATTCCTAAAGAAGACTTTTCTGAAATTGCCAAAGAAACTATCAAAGTATTTAACTTCAATGCTGGCTTAAGAGATGCGGATCAGGCACTTCAAGACGCTATTGATTTAATGGAAGCAGCCTGGTAGACCTTGTTATAGTTCTAGCGCATACCCCCCCAGAGCGGTGAGTAAAACTACTAGCCATGGCGAACATTTCCAAACCATTAATAATGTCGTGGCAAGTAACCATAACGAAAAATGTGATGTAGTTGTAATTGCGTATGTCCAAACTGGATTGTAAAAAGCTGCTACCAAAAGTCCTATTACTGCAGCACTCATTCCTGCGTAGGCGGCTTCTAATCGATGTCCCATTGTGAATTTTTGCCAGAACGGTAAAATGGCAGTTAGTAATAAAAAAGAGGGCAAATAAATAGCAAATAATGCTATGAAAGCTCCTGTGAATCCGTTCGGTTCTATATTTGCCACGGTTCCTATATATGCAGCAAATGTGAACAAAGGTCCTGGAATAGCTTGTGCTGCTCCATAACCTGCAATGAATTCATCTTTGCTTAGCCAACCTGATGAGACCACTTCTGATTCAAGTAAAGGTAATACAACATGACCTCCTCCAAAAACTAGAGATCCAGTTCTATAAAAGCTATCGAATAAAGATGTATATTGTGAAGTATGAAATTCTCTTAGGATTGGCAGCAATATCAACAATAAGAAGAATATCACTATCGAGCCGACAGCGATTGTTTTATTTATCTTCCAATAATGACTTTGGTTAGGTTTAAAATTACTAACTGGTGATAGTTGTAATCTCCATCCGATGGTTGCTCCAGCGGCAAGAATAAGAATTTGTGTGATAGTTGTTCTTTCGTAGAGCAATAAAATTGCAGCAATTATTGCTATTGTAATACGCACTCTATCGGGTGTTAGCGAACGTGACATTCCCCATAATGCATTTGTGACAACTGCTGCTGCTGCAATTTTTAAACCTACCAACCAGCCAGTGCCTTGTAAATTAAAGGTGTCTATCGCAAATCCAAAAAATATCAATGCTATGGCAGAAGGTAATGTGAATCCAACCCACGCCAACAATCCTCCCCATACTCCTCCACGTAAGGCTCCAATTGCCATTCCAACTTGGCTACTTGCTGGACCAGGTAATATTTGGCATAAAGCAACTAACTTTACGAATGTTGCATCGTCGAGCCACTCTAACCTGCTTACATATGTGTCACGGAAATATCCGATATGTGCTACCGGTCCACCAAAGGAAATAAAGCCTAATTTAAGTGCAACAAAAAAAATATTTAATGATCTTCTCATTTTCTGATTTGAATCATACCTTCATCATTTTCAAAAATCTATGGTACTCATTCCTATGGAATTCTGTTATGTTTTCAAAATATTAACAAAAGGTGGGTACGAATGACTTTTTCAGCTTTACAAGCAACAAACTTAGATGAATTAAGGCCTGAGGTAAAGGATATTATACGCGGCGCAATAGATATGCATGTTCATGCTGCTCCAGATCCCTATACAGAAAGACGTACTGACTCACGAGAACTAGTTGTTTCAGCTATTGAAGCTGGGATGGGGGGGTTAGTTCTGAAGAGTCACGATTATGCAACACAACCTATTGCTTGGGCACTTGATACAGAATTTGATGCTATAGATGTCTATGGCAGTGTTGCACTCGATTGGGGTGTTGGGGGTCTGAATCCAGATGCTGTAGCTGTTTCTCTTGCTATTGGTGCGACAGTGATTTGGATGCCTACTTTTGATTCTGCAGCTTATCGTGATCGTGGTGGTAATTTTTTTAGTAAAGGTGCAGGTATTCCAATTCTTAATGATTCAGGTGAATTATTACCTGAATGTCACGACATTTTAGATGAAATTGCTAGTCATGATGCTGTTTTAGCTAGTGGTCATATTTCACCGCAAGAAACTTTAGTGTTGTTACGAACAGCTCGTGAACGCGGGATCCGTAGTGTTATAACACATGCTTCATTTGGTATTCCTGTAGAAGTTCAACAAGAACTTGCAGGTCTTGGTGTATATATTGAGCATTGTGGGTTAGCTGCATTTCGAAACGATGATGGTGAGTCAGTACGTTCCATTGCTGAACAAATTAAAGCAGTCGGTGTTGAGCAAATTATTGCCTCAACTGACTTAGGTCAGATCAATAATCCGTCTCCACCACTAGGAATGGGTATGTGGATTGAATGTCTTTTAGATGTAGGCTTTGATGCCGATCAAGTACATCAAATGGTATGTAAAAACCCAGAAAACTTAATAGGTATTTAAGATAAATACTTGAGAAGTTTTTCGGTTTATGTTTGGATACAAGTAACGTTAAGGAGAATGACATGGTTATTGAATTACATAACCCTACTGCTCCAGAACCTGCAGCTGTAGGTGAACTAGAAGATTTTCCTGAAATAAGGGAATCAATAGTTGGTGTTCTGGAGAATGGGAAACAACATGCAGAACTTGTGATGACTTCTATTGCCGAAGAGTTAGGTCAAAGATATGGCGTAATACATTCCATGACTCGTCACAAGCCAGTTTCAACTCCTGCTGATCCAGCTATACTTGATGAGTTAGCTGCTGAGAATGATTGGGTAATGGTTGGGAGTGCTGATTGAGGTTCTTGTACAGCGTGGAGTATCCACGCTTCTGTAGAACTTGAAAAAAGAGGAACTCCAACAGTTACTTTAGCAACCAGCGCTTTTATTCAATTAGCTCACCTTCAGGCTCGCGCTATGGGTTTTCCTGATTTACGGATCATAACCATAGAACATCCACTTGGAGGAATTGATCCAGAAGAAGTATTAAAGAAAGTTCCGGATGCTGCTTCTTCAGTAAGTAGCTTAATGGGTGCTGATTAACATATAAATTTGCATCCTTATTTTTTTGTATTGCCCATAGGGTTTAGTTTTCTGTGAGGAAATATGTCAGTTAATCTTGATCTGCCACCAATTGTTGAACTAGAAGACTCATTAGAAGCTGTACAAGACTTTTTTGAGACACAAGGATGGACTGATGGTCTGCCTATTGTGCCACCTACTCGTTCACGAGTTGATGAAATTTGTGAATATGTTGATTGGAACAGTGATGATTTAATTGCAACTTTGGGTCCACGTAATGGTGAGGCTACTTTAGAGCGGATTGCTACAAATGCGGTGATGGCAGGATGTCGTCCAGAATATTTTCCTGTAGTGATAGCAGCATTACAAGCAGTTGCTCAAGATGAATTTAACTTAAATGGTATACAATCTACGACTCATCCTTGTGCTGTTTTCGTCCTTTTGAATGGCCCTATCGCACAAGAAATCGGTATCAATAGCGGGCCAAATTGTTTTGGGCAAGGGACAAGATCGAATATGACAATAGGACGTGCTGTGCGTTTGTCGCTACTAAATATTGGAGGGGGTACTCCTGGTGATGGAGATCGTGCTACTCACGGGACTCCAGCTAAAATCTCTTTTTGCACAGCAGAAAACGAAACAGCGAGTCCGTGGGAGCCACTTCATGTCGAAAATGGATTTGCTAATGATGACAATGTCGTTACAGTATTAGCTTGTGAAGCTCCACATAATATCAATGATCATGGAAGCATTAGTGGCAAAGGTCTTCTAACTACAGTCACTACATCGTTACGGCAATCAGGTAGCAATAATATTGGTGGCCGAGGTGAACCAATGATTATTTTTGGTCCTGAACATGCAGATCAAATTGCTCATGATGGATATTCTAAAGACGATGTTAAAAAATTTGTTTGGGAAAACACAATACTTAAATTTAGTGATCAAGCACAAGATTGGTTAGATGGAGGAAGAAGCGGTACATCAGGCGCAGTACATCCAGAAGGATTCCGTGTTGCTGAAAACTGGAACGATATTGATGTGATAGTTGCTGGAGGTCCAGGGAAACATTCATGTTGGTTACCTACATTTGGTGGCACTGATACAGTTTCAAGAAGGATAGAGACGGCAAAGGGCGAACCAGTACGTTCTATTTTTGCTTGATTAGATTTTTTTGATGACGACTCCTCCCTTAGATGTACGACCTATTTGTGAACGTTTAGCCGATCTTGAAGATCAATTTATAAATGCTGATAGTGCTAATTTAGTACTTTATAATGCTGGACTTACAGATGGGCTTCCAGTAATTGCTCCTACTGCAGAGAAAATAAATCAAATGCTGGGAGGCTTAAATTCTCAGTTGCCAGCGACTAAATTACCTCTTCCTCCAGGCTTTGTGATTCCAACTCTAGGTGATATTGCTGCGTGTGCTGTTTTGGCTGGCTGTGGTCTTGGTGTTGTTCCATTGATTGCATCAGCTTTGGACGCCATGACAGATCCTGATTTTAATCTTTTAGGCATTCAAACAACTACTGGAGCGGCTGCACCACTAATTGCTCTGAATGGTCCAATAATTAATGAACTTCATATAAATAGCTCACACAATGCATTGGGGCAAGGATGGAAACCGAATGGAACTATCGGGAGAGCCATTCGGTTAGCTTTACAAAATATAGCCTTTGCTATTCCAGGTAGTGGTGAT
Organism: Dehalococcoidia bacterium; assembly: GCA_022451865.1. Classification (GTDB taxonomy): domain Bacteria; phylum Chloroflexota; class Dehalococcoidia; order UBA2979; family UBA2979; genus UBA6955. The sequence continues at coordinate 16,784 of JAKUNM010000008.1, read as the reverse complement.
ATGGCGACACATGGTCATCCTGGTAAATATACTTGGTTAATAGCTGAAAATGAAGAAGATAGTGTATGGGCACCTTTTCATACCACGCGTGGATTTAATATCGATGAGAGCGCTGTAACCGTAATTGCTGGAGTTGGAAGTGTTGAAGTTGTACTTCCACAGACCACAGCTGAAGAGGTGGTACGTACTATGTCGCGCTCAATGTTAATTGCAGGTAATTTAGGTAGACAATCATTTGGTGGTGGTCAACCAGTAATTCTTCTTCCTCCAGAGTCTGCAAAATTTCTTTCTGAACAAGGATGGGATAGGGAAAGATTTCAAGAAGCTTTATACACAGAATCAATGACTCCATTGTCTTGGTTGCCTTCACATTCTGTATCTCGCATAACAGCAAATCGAGAAGAATTAGGCATTACAGAATCGGAAAGTGTCTTTGCTGCTGTATCGCCTGAGGACATACTAATAATTGTTACTGGTGGTGTTGGTATTAAGGCTACGTTCATTCCAACATGGTCAGCTACTGAAAAAGCCATAACTCGCCCAATTGATTCGTTCTAATAAATTACAAAATGGAGGGAATAAATAATGAATTCTGGGATCCTGCTCAGTAAGAAATTTGTTGAACGATTTGATGCTGAATTATACCAGGCAGAATCTGGTCCAGGATTAAAAACTACTCGCATTATAATTGATGTCGATAACGATCAAATTATACCTGATGACGTTCTGAATGATGTCAAAGTTGCTTTTTTTTCCAATGATGTCCGTTATCGTCGCGATATTTTTTTGGAGACTTTGAATCGTGCAAAAAATCTACAGTGGTTACATTTTTTTGCTGTTGGTATTAATCCTAAAAACTTTCCCCAACTGTTGGGGCGTGATATATCAATTACAAATTCCCCTGGTGCTAATGCCGAACCAATTGCACTGAATGTTTTGGCGGCTATACTTTGGCTAGGGAGGCCTTTTCAATATTGGCGTGAATTGCAAGCTCAGCATGTTTGGGACCCTATCCATTATGATGATGCGCCTCCTGATATTGCAGGACAAACATTATTAATCATTGGCCTAGGTGAGATAGGTAGCCGTGTGGCACGGTATGCAAAATCTGTCGGAATGCGTGTCATTGGTGTTAGACGTAACGTCAATGATATTCCGGAAGGTGTCGATGAGTTATACCATAATAGTGATCTTGATAATCTTTTGCCGAGTGCTGAATGGTTAATTCTGGCTTGCCCACTTAATGATGAGACGGAAGGTTTGATTAGTTCTGAACGTTTGTCAAAATTACCAAAAGGATCACGGATCATAAATGTGTCACGTGGTCCTGTGGTCGATGAAGAATCATTGACGCAAAAATTAATTTCAGGACATTTAGGTGGTGCTTATCTTGATGTTTTTAAAGAAGAACCTTTACCTTCAACTTCACTACTTTGGGAATTGCCTAATGTAATTATCAGCCCACATAATTCGGCGATTTCCGATAAATACCATGAACGATCTGCGGAAAGATTTTTTGAAAACTTATTAAGATGGCGTAAAGGTGAATCACTTAATTGGATTGTTCAATAATTGATTCGTTTATAACTTAAACGGGATAGAAAAATCATTACAGATTACTTTGAACCAATCAATCACCTCTGGGTGAAGAGGGATACCTTCCTCTTTACGCCTAATTGTTGCCTCTTCTTCTTCTAAGCCTGGAGTAAGAACTCTTTCATGCCCAGGTGCAGGGGGGGTATTCTCTAAATGCATTAGCCATTTATCCATCATTTCCTTAAATTCATGGACATCTGTAAATGCATCAATATCGTACGCAGCGACATGGTGTGTTGCGGGTCTTCCTGTCTCAAGAAGAGTACAAGGAATGCCGCCTGATAGGAGAGTTGACAGGATCTCGATCATCAGAGCGAAACCATACCCTTTATGTGATCCATGCTCTCGTGTACCGCCTATGGGTATCATGTTATATGTTTCAGGGACTTGCCCTGGTGTATCAACTATATTCCCATCGGCATCTGCAAAAAGACCTGCTGGCATAACTGTCCCCAATCTTTTAGCAAGTCTTAATTTATTACCCGCTACAATACTAGTAGCAATATCAAAAACAAAAGGATGCATATTTAATGCAGGTGCAGCAATGGCAATAGGATTAGTCCCAAATCTTCCCTCTGAACCAAAAGTGGGAAAAACACCTGAACCTATGGCACTCATAGAAACTCCAATCATGTCATGTTCTAGGGCGAGCATGGCGTGATAAGATGCCATGCCCATGTGCGCGCTGTTACGAATTGTGACGACACCAAATCCAGTTTGCTTTGCTTTTTCAATAGCTATTCTCATTGCTTTGGGAGCAATGATTATGCCAAGGCCTTGGTCGGCCTCAATTGTTGCAGTAGAGGCACGTTCTCTTACAATTTCCCAAGAAGGAGTCGGGTTGTAAGATCCTTCTTGATAGGACGCAACGTAATTACGGAGCATATTAGATACTCCATGACTATCAACACCTCGTAGATCAGCCTGGACAAGTACGTCAGCAGCTTGAGAAGCGTCGTCAGAAGGTACTCCTACATGTTCAAATATTTTTTTTGTAATATCGAATAGCCATGTATCAGATACATGAATTGCTTCTTCTTCGGGTACTTTAAAAATTTCAAGCGGCATGAAGATTCCGATCTAAACTAGTTATATTTACAAGATATTCTAAGGCAATTATATGCAGATGATGGTAATGTTTTGAAGAATTGAATCAAAATAATCTTATTGAAGGTTGGTAATAGGATAGGAAAGCTTATGAGTCGTTTAGGTCCAATACCTGATCCATCAACAATGGATGAAGTAACAAAGACAGAATTTGATAGTTTAGTCCGCTTTTATAAAGGTGTGCCAGAATCTGGTTATTGGGGTGGTCCTTATGATCCATGGTTTCGTAGCCCAGAATTATGTCATCAAATGCGTACATTTGGATTATGGTTTTGGGAAAAAACATCCCTCGATCGTGGGATTGTTGAATTCGCTATTTCAGTTGCTGCATTTTACTGGCAGTCAAATGTTGAATGGACACATGCAGATCGGGCCGTCGAGTATGGTATCCCTCAATCGGTACTAGACGATGTTCAAATCGGTAATCGTCCATTTTCTGATAGGGATGATGTTCTGGTCACCTATGATCTCTCAATGACTCTATTGACAGGTAAATCATTATCTAATGATCTATATAACAAAGTTATTGACCTATTTGGTGAACGTGGCCTTACAGAAATGTCTAGCCTATTAGGATTTTATACCATGGTTGCTTTTCAGCTGCGCTCTTTTGATGTTGAGCCAGGTTCGGATGGTTTTCATGGCTTTAGTCGACCAGAAGAGACTTAGTGGGAACTTAATTTTGCTGGGTGGATGTTTTTGGTGGGGAAGCTGTCAGAAAAAACACTGATCCTAAGCCGGCAAGGATAGCTAAAAGTGTAAACCCAAATTTGTAATTTCCAGTTACATCTGCCAGTACACCGGCGACAATAGGTCCTGCTATTGAACCAATCATAACAATCATTGAAGAAAATCCCATAATCGTTCCAAATGCTTTAGTTCCAAAATAGTCAGCACGAAGGGCTTGAGTAAGAGGACCTCTAGTTGCCCAAGAGGTTCCTATTATTAATGCAAATAAAACTACCATCCATGTTGATTGCGCATAAGCAAGTAAAAGTAAAGCAATTGTGTGTCCTAACATTGCAACAACAACAACTTTTCTTTTGTCATATTTTTCTCCAAAAAATAAAGCAGTAAACCTTCCTAGTAACATAGCAAATGGGATAATAGCAGTTATTATGCCTGCCTTACTTAGCGAATAGTCTAATTCTTCTATTAGGTGAGGGATCATGTGAACCATAATTGCACTAACAACTAATACACCAGCAGCATGTCCTAATGAAATAAACCAAAATGCTTGAGTTTTGAGAGCTTCCTTTGGAGTCAAGTCGTTGGATTGGTGCGATGGTGTCACTGAGATATGGGATGGATTATCGTCATCGTTATTGATAATTCCATCGATATATGTATTTTTTTCATGTGGATGATGACGTACAAGCTGCGCTAGTGGTAGTCCCACAAATAAAACTATAAGACCTGAACCGATAGCTACACTTCGCCATGAAAAATAATCTAGAGCGATAGCTACGATTGGTGCAGTAAAGCCAGCCATTGATAGGCCAACAGAGAGCAGAATTAAAGCACGTCCACGACGAATATTAAACCAATTTACTACAGCAACTTGGAGTGCCATAAATCCACCTAAACTTGATCCGACTGACATAATGGCAAAAGTGACAATAAAAGTGAGTGGGCTTGAAATTTGGCTGAATGCTATAAATCCTAATCCATAGATTGAGAGCCCGATGGTCATAATAATTCGGGGTCCATAACGGTCGATGAGCCATCCTTGAACAGGGCCTAACACTCCGCTTTCTACGCGTGCGAATGCATACCCTGATGAGAGTAAAGTTTTACTCCAACCGAAGTCGGCTTGTAGTAAAACAAAGTACGCCCCAAATGCTTGATTAATTAGTCCTGTTGCAATTGTGATAATTACAATTCCACTGAGCGCTATGTACCAGCCGTAGAAAATTTTCCCTGTAGATTGATCAATGATGCCGGTCCGAATGTCTCGGTAAAGTGAGATCAAATTCTAAATCCTTGGTTTTTTGATTGTTGGTGGGCCCGGAGAGAATCGAACTCTCATCGAGCGGTTAAAAGCCGCCTGCTTTACCACTAAGCTACGGGCCCACCAGCAGTATTCACAATGAATCGCTCAGATGGAAGCCCTTTTACAAAAAAAATCTAATTTTTTTCTTTTTTTTTTAAATAAAGATAGTCTTTAAAAGAATTTATTTTGTAGCTGATTGTCCTTTTGAGTTGATTTGGTGCCCTTTTTGGCGCATCCAATGCCCAGATGTATTGCTTGAGCTATTTGCAAATTTTTTCTCTGCACCACACCTATTACAAATGCCATTTGCATCTTTGTCACCTGGTGCAGGTAGTACCCAATGATGTACACACAAATCATTAGAAGGTTTCGCAGTATCAACCATATCCCCCCCAATGCACGAGTCTCATTTACAGAAATCCTGCTACAAGAAATAAGTAATGTAAAAATCACACATTCAGATGCCGCATATCTGAATACATATACCATACCTGATTTTTGGAATGTCTGTCAGAACAGCTGTTTCAAATCTAGAAAACGATAATTAATTTTTAGTTGGATTGATTAAATGTCCACTATCACTGACATTGAATAAAGCCCGATAATCATATTCGTTTCTAATCCAATTGGCATCAGGATCTTGCCGATCGGCAACTATTAATACTCCAACTACTTTTGCACCGATCTCCTCCACTGCCTTTAAGGCAACTTGAATAGAACCACCTGTTGTTAAGGTATCCTCAACTATTAATGCTTTTGTATTTTGAATGAGAATATCATTCCCATTGAAATCTTTTGCTTGATATAAAGAAGAAGCCGTACCGTGTTGTTTTGCTTCACTTCGTACGTAAAAAGTATCGAATATGTGTTTTTTTTCTAAGGCAGAAATTATAGACATATGCTCAACTAAAGGTACCGCACCAACGGCAGGACCGCCTACTACATCAAAATCGATTCCTTCAGCAAGGGTTAGTAGAGCTCTTGCTAAGTGTATTTTTACTTTTCCAGAAAGCATCGCCGCTTTACCGTTGTAGTAGTAGTTACTTTTTTTACCAGATGCGAGTGTAAAATCACCTCGTAAAATACAAAGTGTTTCAAGATCTTTTCTAAGCTCTTCTATTGATTCCATGGCAAGATACTCCCATTTTTCTGTTTCCCAATATTGATTTTATTAGTATTCATGATGTTTTATAAAACCTAATTTTTGTATTGGCCAATATCTAAAATCAGCTCTTCCAATTAATAGATCTTTTTCTAACATGCCCCAAGATCTGGAATCAAAGGAATTTCTACGATTATCACCTACAACAAAAAAATTACCAGGCGGGACAATTTGTGGGGGCATTGTCCCAAACCATGGATCTGTTACGTAAGGTTCGTTTAATGCTTTTTCATCAATAAATATTGTGCCATTCTTAATTTCAATGGTTTGCCCTGGTACTGCAAGTATTCTTTTTAGGAAGTCTCTTTCAGTATCACCTGGAAACGCGAAGATAACTATTTCTCCTTGCTCAGGATTACCAAATGGTTGCCACTGGTTACCTGTATGCCAAGGTATCCAAGTTATGTCGATATCAATATAAGCTAATCTATTCGCGATGAGTAATTGGTTAGGCTGAAATGTGGGTGACATTGATTCACCACTAACAATAAAATTTTGTGCTATACCTCTAACTCCCAAGAAGATTATTAGGGCCAAGGCAACTATCTCCAAAGTTTCTGATAATTGTCTCGGTGAACAAAAAAATCTTCTTGTTGTTTGTAAGTTTTTAAATAATAAATTTTCAGATTCTAAGCCAATATGATTAGGGTAATAATCTCGCTCTGAATATGTATTCTTAGAATGGTTGATTGACTCAGATTTTTCTGAGGTCACGTTTCTTTTCTCTTCTTTTGGATCGTAATTCATTAATACTATAGTGCTGGAAATTTCATTCTATTGCATCTCAATTGGGATCAATTTGTCTTGAATATTTGGAATACGATAATATAGATAGATAATAGATGCAGTTAAGTAAGATAAGTAAAAAAAATGTTAGCGCATCATAGATCTTTGAGGTTGTTATGGTAGATTTTCGTCTGTCTCTTGCTGTTGTAATTGGGATAGTTTTAAGCTCTGTCATTATGATTAGTGCGATATTTGCAATTAACAGTAATGATACTAATAGAGTCAGCATCACGGATTTATATACAAGTGCTAATACCGGTTTATATGGAAGCAACAATTCTGATTTAGGTACAAGCGCCGATACCGGTTTGACGGTTACTGGTATTGGCATAGTTGGTGCAGATCCTGATGTCGTTGAAATAAATTTAGGTGTCGAAGTAATAGCAAAAACTGTTGAAAATGCTAATAAAAAAGCATCTTTATCTATGTCACACTTGCAGAAGGTAATCGGTCAATACAATATTGAAGATAATGATTTAAAAACTTCTCATTTTAACGTTTCGCCGCAATATAATTACCGTAATGAATCGGGGCCAGAAATAATAGGTTTTCGTGTTACTAACACGATAACTGTGAAATTCCGCGATATGGAAGAGATTGGTTCTTTTATTGACGATGCTGTTTCTATTGGTGGAAATAACATACGAATTAATAATATCCATTTTAAGGTTGAAAATTCTGATAGTTACCTCGATCTTGCTCGCAAACTAGCTATTGAAAATGCGCGTAATAAAGCAGAATTATTTGCTGATGCGGCCAAAGTCGAACTTGGTTCCGTTATACGAATATCTGAATCTTCTAATTTTGTAAGTCCTATGCCTAGAATGTCTCTAGAAATGGCCTCTCCTAGTAGTTCATCTGTTACTCCTATTTCTCCAGGTCAACAAGATATATCAATTCAAGTAAGTGTGACATTTGAGATTCGATAAGCGAAATAGAATATTTAAAAATGATTGCACCATTAAGATGACTACTGCGGCACATCGAGGTAGGCTCGAGATATTAATGAATTTCTATGATAGTTCTCTCCGTTCTGAGGTTAGATGTGGTTCTGAGTGATCGTTCAATTATTGAAGCTCTTGAAAATAAAAGATTAATTATTGAACCAATTGGTGATAATGCAGTGCAACCTGCATCTATCGATATCAGATTGGATAGATATTTTAGAGTCTTTCGTAATCATAAAGATGCATATATCGATATCAGAGAGTCAGCGGAAGCTCTTACTGAAGAGCATGAAGTAGGAGATGATGAGCCATTTGTTCTACATCCAGGAGAATTCGTTTTAGGATCTACTCTTGAGTATGTTGAACTTGGAGATGATTTAGTTGCCCGTGTTGAAGGTAAATCATCACTAGGTAGATTAGGATTACTTGTTCACGCAACTGCCGGATATGTCGATCCTGGATGGCAAGGTCAATTAACTCTCGAGCTTTCAAATGTAGCTACGTTGCCTATTCGGTTATATTTTGGAATGAAAATAGGCCAACTTTCATTCCAAAATCTTACTACAGCTGCTGATAAACCATATGGTCATACTGACTTGCAATCTCGATATCAAGGGCAAAGTCGTCCAACTGCAAGTCGTGTGCATCGTGATTATAGATGATTTGGTAGCCGTTTCATGGGTAGCTCTAACTTACCTAAATCTGATTTTACTTCTTCGAAATTTATGACTATGGCTGTGGAACAAGCATTTGCTTCACTAGGTGTTTCTTCTCCTAATCCTGCGGTTGGTGCTGTAATTGTGAATAATGGCTCTGTTGTTGGTGTTGGAAATACTCAACCAGTGGGTTCGGCACATGCAGAAATTATGGCACTTGGAGATGCAGGCGATAAAGCTCAAGGAAGTGAACTGTACGTTACTTTAGAACCATGTGCCCATCAAGGGAGAACTGCTCCTTGTGTCGACTCCATTATTAGTGCTGGCATCAAGAGCGTACATTATGCAGTGCGAGATCCATATGATCAGGTTAATGGACGCGGCCATAGCATACTTGAAAATGCAGGAATATCAGTATATGTGGGAGAATGTGAAAAGGCAGTACTTGATCAGCTAGGTGGATATTTTAAGTATGTAAAAACTGGTTTACCTCTGGTAATCGTAAAATATGCTGCTTCACTTGATGGAAAAATCGCTTCGAACTCTGGAGATTCACGCTGGGTATCTGGGCGTAAAACTTTATTGTGGGCACACAAAAACCGACCAACATATGATGCAATTGTTGTTGGTTCTAATACAGTAGTTATTGATGATCCTCAACTTTCTGCACGTCCGAATAATCCTGATGGGCCAGTTGATTTAGATGTACACCAACCCATTCGTGTTGTGGTTGATTCACGCGGTAAAGTTGATTCTGCAGCGAGAATATTTGCTGGAGATCAAAAGTCGATTGTTGCTACGACTGAACTGTCCTCCAAGCAATGGCGAGATGAAATTGAAAATGTAGGTGCAGAAATCTTAATATTGCCACTTTATGAAGATGCGAATGGCATTTCACGTGTTGATCTGAAGGAATTGATTCAAGTATGCGGCAATCATGGGATGCACAATATCTTATTTGAAGGAGGTGGAGTATTGTTAGGGTCGCTTTTTGATCGCCAATTAGTCGATAAAGTTCATGCAATTCTCGCACCTATAATAATTGGTGCTGATTCTGCTCCATCTGCAGTCTCAGGGCAGGGAGCAATGTATATGAAGGAAGCTACATCACTTACCCAAGTTGAAATTCAATTCTTAGGTGATGATTTACTAGTTACTGGTATTCCCGAATGGCATTGACTCATTAATTTTTTTATTGGATTTTGGTAATAATCAAGCAATCAAAACTAATTCGAGTTAGAATTTTCTTATGTTTACAGGAATTATAGAGGAAATTGGTACTGTTCTCACGCATGGTAAAGGTGAGTTGATTTTAGAATGCCCTTTGGTGACCTCTGATGCTAGTTTGGGAGACTCAATAGCAGTAAATGGAGTAGATTTAACTGTACGTTCTATTGGGGAAGGTAATTTAACTTTTGATGTGATGAATGAGACGTATAATCGTTCAAACCTTAAAGGTCTAATAAAAGGCAATTTTGTTAACCTTGAACGATCTGTGACAACAGGTACTAAGTTATCTGGTCATATCGTGAGAGGTGTAGTAGAAACTACTTGTAATGTTTCAGAATTTCAGGAAGACAATGAATCAATTATTGCAAGTTATGAGGTCGCACCAGAATACTTAAAATATATAGTTATGAAAGGTCCAGTATGCCTTGATGGGGTTTCGCTGACCGTCATGGGTCGTAATAAAAATTCTTTTTCAGTTTCACTCGTGCAATATACGCAGGAAAATACTAATCTGACACGAAGAAGTATAGGCGATCAGGTTAACTTAGAAACTGATATATTTGCTCGTTATGTGGAGCAAATACTTGAAAACAGAGAAAAGTAGTTAATCTTACAGTTTAAGGAATATTTATGGGTGCTCTTAATAACGAAGATAGCAGCGAAGAATTACAAAAGAATGATACTTTTTCTAGTCGTCTAATATCTACACAAGATGCTATAGAACTGTTCCAAAATGGACATCCAATTATTCTTGTTGATGATGAAGATCGAGAAAATGAAGGTGATATAGCTATTCCTGCTCAATTTGTTACTACTGAATTGGTTAATTTTATGGTTAGTGAAGCACGTGGATTAGTTTGTGTTCCTATGACAGAGCAATGGGCAGATAACTTAGGGTTACCGCTGATGACCGAACATGGTAATGCACCTTTAGGTACGGCCTTTACAATTAGTGTGGAAGCTGCAGCAGGGGTTACTACAGGAATTTCTGCCTCTGATCGTGCACATACGATTAATGTGTTAGCAAATCCTCAAAGCACATCTACAGATTTTACTCGACCAGGACATATTTTCCCTTTAAGGGCTAAAGAAGGTGGAGTTCTGGTTCGTGCTGGGCAGACTGAAGCTTCGGTCGATCTATGTCGTCTTGCAGGTGTGGTACCAGTTGCCTCAATCTGTGAAATAATGAATGAAGATGGCACAATGTCTAGGATGCCAGATCTACTCGAATTTGCAGATAAACATGATTTAAAGATAGCTTCAGTCGCAGATTTGATTAGGTATCGTATGCGGACAGAGCGTTTAATTACCCGAAAGGGAGAAACAGTTCTTCCTACCCCGTTTGGTGAATTCAAAGCTGTTGGTTTTAGTACAGGAATAGATTCGAAAGAGCATGTTGCTCTGGTGTTTGGTGATATCAATCCAGAACAACCTACCTTAGTTCGTGTCCATGATAAATGTCTTACCGGGGATGTTTTTGGTTCACTGCGGTGTGATTGCGGTGAACAACTGCAATCGGCATTGCGGATGATTTCTGATGAAGGTAGTGGCGTTGTTGTATACATGGATCAAGAAGGGAGAGGTATAGGCCTACACAACAAGTTACGAGCATATAACTTGCAAGATGATGGATTAGATACGGTAGAGGCAAATGAGGCACTTGGATTACCAGCAGAAAGTAGAGATTATGGTATTGGTGCTCAAATATTGGTTGATCTAGGTGTTCAAAAAATGCGGCTAATGACTAATAACCCTATAAAAATAAAAGAATTAAATACTGTTGGAATGTTAAGAGGTGCTGGCCTCGATGGCTTTGGATTGCAGGTAACTGAGCGCGTTCCTATTGAGATCGAACCTAATGAACATAACGTTCGTTACTTAACTGCAAAAAGAGACAAAATGGGTCATATCTTTGAGATGCCCATGCCAGATTTTGGTTAATCAGATGACTAAATTCTATGAAGGTGAACTTGACGGATCTTTTTTACGTTTGGCTGTTATTGTTTCAAGATTTACTGAAGATTTAACAGAGCGCCTACTAGAAGGGGCTCTAGAGACAGCAAAAAAAGCTGGGGTTTCTGATACTTCCATTTCAGTTTTTTATTGCCCAGGTGCATTTGAAATTCCATTGATTGCAGAAGAGCTAGCATCTTCATATTCCTATGATGCCGTAATTTGTTTAGGATGTGTTATACGTGGCGAGACGTCTCACTTTGATTATGTGGCTGGTGAATGTGCAAGAGGTATTGCTGACGTCAGTCGATTGTATCGAGTGCCTGTAACGTTAGGTGTGATAACTGCAGAAGATAGGCAACAAGCAGAAGCACGTGCTGGGGGATCTAAAACAAACATGGGTAGTGATGCTATGGAAGCAGCTATTCGTATGGCTTCACTGTTCAAGAATTTTTAATTATGGAGGATAAATTGGATCATTTGCCCGAGGAAGAAAAAGCAAGTGGTGGTGAAGTAATAGATCAAGTTACTCGTGATGCGATTAAGTTAGCACATGAATTACTTGATAGATTTCCAGATCTTGTTAAAAGACATAAATTTCTTGCTGGTGGTGCAGCTATATCTTCATCTCTGGTAATAATTGCTGCAGTAGCTATTGCAAGAAGAATGCGTCGTGGGCAGACAGCTCAAGAAGCTGTAGCCGATATAACAGAAGAAGAACTTGAGACTCCAAAAAATGAACCAAGACAGAAAAAAAATAACTCTGATTAACTTAATTTTTTTGCCTTCTTTTTCACAGAACAAGATTTACTGTAAAAGAATAGATACAGATGGTGCCAGATAGGGTATGGAACAAAAACGACCTCATATAAATGATGACTTTCCAGAAAAGTGGGTCACTTTGAGTCAAGCCTCCTCAATTTTAGGGGTAAATGGGAGTACTGTCCGGCGATGGGCAGATATTGGTAAGTTACGAGTTTTTCGAACACCAGGAGGCCATAGACGTTTTTCGGAGAGAGATGTATTAGCATTAATTGATAATGGCAAAAATGTAGATCAGCTTGCTAATGAGGCTGTCAGTCGAATCCGTCATGAACTAGCCCAATTTTCCGGTGAACCGGTTTGGTACCGTGATCTTAATACAGAGAAAAGATCGAAACTTCGACCATTGGGGCACCGTTTAGCAGAAATCGTTAATGATTATATAATTGGTCGCGGTGATAGAAGTTCTTTAGATCAAGAAGTAGAAGAAATTGGGATGATGTACGGTTTAGAATTAAGAAGACTTGAAATTACTTTGTTACAAGCGATACAAGCAGTTGTTTTTTTTCGAAGATCATTAGATGAAACTGCTCGACATTTGGTAGTAAGAAATAAACTGCAAGAACTAGATGCAGAATTGGCACGAAAAGAAATAGCTGAATTGGCAGACCGTGTGTTATTAAGTGTCGCTGCTTCATATGACAGGTAGGAATACTGTTGTTGAAAATTCAAAATGTGAAATTAATTTTATTTGATGCCTACGGCACACTTTTTGAATTTGAAGGAGATCAATTTCGCGCGGCTATTGCACAAATTTTAGATGATCAAAAAATTAATTTTAATCATGAAGAATTTTACACGACTTGGGTCGATAAATATTCTGAATCAGGGGTCTGGGGTTTAAAAGGCCCAAAACAAGAAGATCCTTGTCCTGATATTGCACTTAATGGCCCTCTTCCCGAATGGCATTCACAATGGGAAATATGGCGTAGGCAATTTGAAAAAGCATTTTTGTATCATGAGATAACAGGTGATCCTCTAGAAGCTGCTAACACTGTACGTGAGTTAATTGCACAGGCAGTATTATATACTGATGCTAAAGAGTCCTTATCTTTATTATCAAAATTAAAAATCAATTTGGGTGTTCTCTCTAATGCCGATGACGATTTCTTACATATGTCACTAAATAAGGCTGGACTTTCATTTGATATCGTTGAGAGTTCTGAATCCTTACGTATATATAAGCCGCATAGAGATATTTTTCATAATGTTTGCAAAATATCAGGATACAACCCAGATGAAGTTTTATATGTAGGAGATTCACCTATCGCTGATATTGGTGGTGCCCATAACGCCGGACTTCAAACACTTTGGATTAGAAGAGACCCTATTAAAAAAGATGAAAAAATAAACAGCGACCATAAATTTGCCTTAATGTTAGAAAAGTTACCAAAACCTGATTTTGTCACAGATTCTCTTATGTCGATTCCAAAATTAATGAATGGATAATAAGATTACGTTTGTGAGTAATATTATTAGTATTGCTGAAGTGAGTAATCAGTTTTATAATAATTTATGTAGTAGACAGTGTGTTCCAGCAATTATTTTCAATTATAGAAAAAAGTAGGCAAAAAATGCGCCTTTCTTGTCAACAAGAACAATTACACCGAGGTCTTTCAGCTGTTGCTCGTGCTATCCCTGCACGAACGACATTACCTATTACTCAACATATTTTGTTTGATGCTTCTGGAGATACAGTCCTACTTTCTGCAACTGACGCAGAAACAATCGCTATAACCTATAGTATTCCAGCTGAAATTGATGAACCAGGATCGATTACTATGCCATCAAGGTTGGTATCAGATTTTGTTGCTACACTTCCGAGCGAAACAATTATGCTCAGCCTTGCAGGACGTGCAAAACAAGTTAGTTTGTCATGTGCTAGGAATACGGCCTCTATTGGTGGGCTTGATCCTGAAGATTTTCCTCCCATTCCCCCAGTTGATAATGCTGCTAGTTTAACTTTGAATAGTGATCGGCTACGTAAAGCAATTAATCAAACAGTATTCGCAGCAGCTACAGATGACTCTCGTCCTGTTCTGACTGGTGTTAATATAGAAATTTCTTCGGATGAAATATGTTTTGCTGCTGCAGATGGTTTTCGATTATCAGTTCATACAATGGATATTCAACAAGAAATTGAGTCTCGTTCGGTAATTATCCCCGCACGCGCGCTAGGTGAATTGAGTCGTTTACTTGCAGAAACTAGTGGTGATGTGGTCATGACGTTTAACTCTTCAGGTACCCAAGTGCAATTTGATTTAGGTCACGCAAAATTGGTTGCTCAACTTATCCAAGGTAGTTTTCCAAACTACAATCAGCTAATACCTAGTGATTCTGCCACACATACTGAATTTTCCGTTTCTGAGTTGATTCGCGAAACTAGGATTGCCTCAATTTTTGCTCGAGATGGTTCAGGAATTGTACGTTTAGTTGGTAACCCCGGAGAAGGTAATTCTCCAGGGAGATTAGAAATTACCGCCCGTGCTGATGAAGTTGGTGATAATGAAGGTGAAATTGACGCGATTGTCGAAGGTGAACCTACACAGATAGCTTTTAATGGAAGATATTTACTTGACGCTTTGCAGGTGATGGATACCGATCGTGCGGTTATTGATACGTCATCTCCTTCCAGCCCGGGTATAATTCGTCCAGTTGCAGATGAATCCTTTGTACATGTTGTGATGCCAATGTTTGTTCAGTGGTAGATAATTGTACTAATCCAACGGTGTGTGCTGAGACTTCCACCATATTGGTTGTGCTCTAATTTTTGCATATGTGGCAGCCAGTATATAGATTGTGACCAAGAATAGTCCGATTGCTGGTCCTGTTGGAAAATCAAAAATGTATGAAATGAATATCCCAGCTATCGTCCCAGTTATTGCAATGATTTGCGTTAGAATCACACATGATTTCAATGATTTTCCAATCAGACTGGCACTGGAATAAGGTATTACTAGTAGTGCAGAGATCAGGATTACTCCTAGTAATTTAACTCCTCCAATTAGCGCTATAGATGTTCCAATAAAGAGAAAATATTTTGCAGTGTTGGCCTTGAGACCAAGGACCTTGGAAAGATCATTATGTATTGTAGTTATTACTAATGTACGCCACTGCATTTTGAACATAACGAGTGTTATGGCAGTTAATACACCAAGGATATATATATCATCCCATCCGATACCAAGTATGCTTCCAAACAGATAACTAAAAAGTTCTGGTTTGTAACCTGGGATAAAAGTCATAGTAATTAGTGCGCCACTCATACCACCTACAAGACAAATTCCAATTACAGCATCCATTGGGATGGATTCATTATCGCTAATTTTTGCGAGGAAACAGCCTAAAATTGCGGCTAATCCTATTGCCCAAAGTAAAGGCATTCCACCAACAAGTAATCCTACAGCTATCCCGAATAAAGAGGCATGCGCTATACCGTCGGCCATAAAAGAAAGTTTGCGTGGCACCATAAATACGCCAAAAAAACCAAGTATGACTGCTAGAAGGACAGCTCCTATAAGTGCTCTTTGCATGAAGGGAATTTCAATTATTTCAATTAAATACAAAGGTCACACATTTTCAATATAGCAATAACCATCATGCGTATTCAGGGGGTCTGGGGTAATTTTTTGTATTTGTTTTATATTCACTTTTGATAACGAATTTTTACAGATACATGAAGTTCCTTGTTCACATAGGAAGTTTTTGTTTAAACAAATAACATGATCTGCATAGGTAGATACCATTTGCCAGTCATGTGTTATTAGTATGATTGTGACGCCTTTATTTTTAATCTCAAGAATGACATCGAGAATGTGTTTTTCACCCGTATCGTCAACGTTTGAGAGCGGTTCGTCTAAGAATAAAATGTCAGGTTTTCTTGAAAGTTCTGCAGCTAGTAATAATTTTTGTCGCTGTCCACCTGACAATTGATTAATAGTTTTAGGTAGGTGCGACAAAGGAAAATCGACAATTCCCAGGGAATTTTGTATGTCTTCCGTATCTAAGTTAGAGACATATCGGAGATATTCTGCAACTGTTAACTGTAACTGTTTGGGGAATTCTATACTTTGTGGGACATATCCAATATTTACTTTTTCTCTATTTAACGAGTGTACAGAAATTTTTCCTTCACGCTGTGGCAATATTCCCAACATGGTTTGGACAAGTGTTGTTTTACCTGTTCCATTTTCACCTACGAGAAATGTTAATGAATTCCTTGGTACACAGCAGGAAGCTGCACAAAGGATTTCTTTATTATCTCTGATAACAGTGATCTCTTCACATTCAATAATGTTTGCTTGACTACTAAATACTTTGGATGTCACAAAATTTTCCTTTGGGCTGAATAGTATGATACGCATCTTAATCAATATTAGAAAGCCAAAAGAAGGGATTCTGACTTTCTAATCTTGATGAAGATGCGCAATCACATCGTAAAATTCTAAGTACTATTTATCCTTGAGTGTCTCGGCAATTGTTTCGATGTTATAGCGAATCAATGCTTGATATGAATCTCTTCCATCTATACC
>JAKUNM010000079.1 GCA_022451865.1 Dehalococcoidia bacterium | reverse complement strand
AATATCCCGAGCTTACCTACTGACTGTAATGGAGGCTTTATGGTCGAATTAGATGGATTCTCAATCCCAGGGCAACCTACTGTTGACCTTGATATTGAATGTAGTGAAACAACAAGGACTGTCTCAAGCAATGGTGTAATTAGTTTCAACTTTGTTCCCATAACTCCAAATGGTTTAAGTGCACAAGATTACCTAGTACATCTAGATAGAAACCCACAGTTACTAAAACAACATGGTGCAATGGGATTAGGCATGATTGGTATTGCTATTGATGGTGTAGCAATCTTTGGAGCATTCGAATCACCCAGAGATGGATATCGTGATCCAAAAAATGATGGTCTCTTAGATTACTGCAATGGTCATACAGCTAGAGGTGGACAATATCACTATCACGCAATCCCTAAATGTTTAATCGATGTCAAAATTCCTGGAACACTAGTTGGATATGCACTAGATGGATTTCCGATCCTTGTGCCCTACGCATATGATGCACAAGGTAAAGTCATCAATGTCCGTTCAAGTTATCGCTATGTTGGAACGAATGGCTCGATCAATGCTTTTGAAGATTGGGAATATACCCGAGATTATGGTGACTTAAATGAATGTAATGCTATGCAACTAGAAGATGGCAGTTGGGCATATTTTGCTACATACGAATTTCCATGGATGACATTTTGTTTCATAGGAGATACATCAATTTCAACAGGCCCTTTTACAGGTGATGCTCCACAAAATACAGGGGCTCAACAACGTCGACCGCCAAGAAGAGGATCTAGAATTCCTGTCAACCAAACCCCTGCTAGCGCAAATCTCTCGAGTTTCTTTTGTAATATTTTGTCCAATATCGAACTTAGATCGCAATAGAAATTCACGTAACCGCCACCTTACTTTAATATAAAATATCCGATATCATACTCGCATGCTAAGCAAGATATGCGTTGGAATAATCCTTACAGCCAGTCTCCTGTTCGCAAATGGAGATAGTCAAGCGGCAAACGACTATGACGCTTTTTTGGCGGACATTGAACAAATGGGCAATACCGAGTGTTCATGCCATAAAGATAAAGAGCGCTAAAATTACTTTGCGATAATCTGTGTAAGCACTCCGCCAGTTTCTGCTGGATGAATGAACACTTGTCCTGTTACAGGGTTACCTTCACCTGGGTCTCCGACTAGCCTAATACCTTTTCCACGTAAATCTGCAACTACTTCATCAATATCATCAACACGCATTGCAACTAAATGGACTCCTTCACCGCGGCTTTCTAGACTTTTAGCAATTATCCCATCATCACCAACATTAGACACTAACTCAATAAAAGTCTCATCAAAGCGAAAATATGCTTGTTGCATCCCAGCTTCTGGCGTTTCACCACGCTCGGTAACTTTAGTGCCGTATATATTCTCATAATTACTAATAGCAGATTCGAGATCTTTCACTCGAATAACTACGTGGTCTACTCCTTGAAACATAATCTCCCCGATCACTGATTAATTTTTTATTTTTATGCAATGGACACTGTATCTTCTATAACGCTAAGAATACAAAATTTCTATAAAGAATTCTTCAAATTCCTTATAAATTTAAGAGGCTTCCAGATTCTTTCTCAATGGAGGCTTCGCATACAAAATTAGAAACACTGCGACAAATGCCATTGCAGAAACAAATAAAAATGCTCCGTCATAATTGCCTACAATATCAAAATAAAAAGCCGTAGCAATAGGTGCTGAAGCCATCATTAGAAACGTAAACGGCATACCTGCACTTCGTACAGCGCCAAGATATCTTCGTCCGAAAAAACGTGCCCAAATTACTTCTTGCAGAGGAATAGAACCACCCCAACCCATACCTAAAAGAAAAAAGCCAAAATAAGTGAGTAGGTCGAAATTAATTCGCACTGCGAAAACTATTACTACTAATGAGATACCTATAAAAACGAATCCAATGACCGACATTTTTTGCACATTAAAATAATCAGATAGCGCACCCCAAATCGGTTTTGTAATCATTGATGGAATCGAAAGTACAGTAATCATTAATGCTGCGGTAGTTTTCGAATAACCTGCATCTTCCATGAAAGGAATTGCATTTACTAAAATCATACCAATCGATAAATTACCCAAGCCAAAAGCAAGTATAATTAGATAAAAACTTTTACTCCGAAGTGCTTGAGTACGAGTTAAGGAGTTAGCATAATCAAGAGAGGCGGGTGAATTTTCATCGTCAAATTCTTCATCAGCCTTCTTCCCATCAGGTAATAGTTCATAATCT
>JAKUNM010000078.1 GCA_022451865.1 Dehalococcoidia bacterium | reverse complement strand
ATTCAAGTGTATTTTGTAAAAGGCTTTCAGCATAACGATTTGAATTAATTAAATTTTGAAATCATCATATTATATCTTAAAATATATTCTAACCCATATGACAAGTAAAATAACAAAAAATCAGGGTGATTAAATGATGAATTTTATGGTCATTCAGCACCAAAGAATTCTCTCATAAATGGGTGCATCTCCATAGCTTGCTCTTTTTGAATCTGCTCATAAGTCCTCAAAATTATACCTACGGCTAACAGTAAACCTGTACCAGTAGCGTTACCTACGGTACCTAATAAGTCAGCCCCAGGAGCCAATAAACCGACGAAAGCGCCAGAAAACAAAGTAACTGGAGGGATATACCGTTCTAATATTCTCTCAAGTACGACCGGATTTTTCCTAAACCCAGGAATCTGCATCCCCGTTCTTTCAATCTGTTTAGCCACGTCCTTTGCAGACATATTTGTAGTCTCAATCCAGAATTTCGAGAACACCATGGAACCGAGAGTCATAACGAAAACATATGTGAAGACGTGCAACATAATTTGCCACAAACTATGCCCGAAACCATCGCCTCTTTGATCAAGCAACGGTATCAACCATGACTGAACACCACTGACCATCGATGCATACCAAGCAAAACCATCCGAAGCTACCGTCTGGCCGACCTCATATGACCCGAGCCACGGAGCAATGCTCCAAGCCCCATTAGCCCCTAATAATGGGACTGTAGAAAGTACTGGGTGACTCCAGAATAGAAGAGTAAACATATTCAAATTCGCCAGCAAAGCAGCCATCAAAATAACTGGAATGTTACTAGCATAAACTAGTCTAATTGGATATTTACCTCGATGCCCACGTACTTTACCATGAGTTAACGGAAGTTCTAGTTTACTCGATTCAGCATAAGCTACCACTAGGAACACAACTACTGAAGAAAATAACGCTATCAGGGGATTCGCGTGATTAAGCAAAATCATTTCGAAGCCATTTTGCGAAACCAACTCAGAATTAGTCGCCGTACGTAAAGTGTAGAATATCATAGGCAATACACCCGAAGGTGGGTTTTGCATACTGTACGCCCCTGCACCAACAGGTAGAGGAGACAAAGTACCAACGAAGGTAGATTGCGCCACACCAGCAGCAATGAATAATGAGATACCTGAACCAATACCCCACTTCGTGACTAATTCGTCCATTAAGAATACAAGATATGAACCCACAAACAGTTGAAGAACAATTAATGAGTTAGCCCAACCGATTCCAAACATATTAATTACATTCTCGTGAGGATCAAGGAAACCATACACTTGGGGAATAGATTCAATGGGGATCATTAACAAAACAAGAATCTTCTGAACTCCTTGATACATTTGCTTATCATCAGAGTCTTGCAAATCAAGGTTAATGATTTTTGCACCGGCGAACAACTGCATGACAATAGACCCTGTAACAATTGGACCAATCCCTAGGTGCATGATAGAACCCGAAGCACCGGCCATAATTGACCTAAAAGAAGAAAATATGTCCATTGTAGAATCTGCAAGACCCCAAATCATGACATTTGTCATCATGAAATAGATAATCAGAACAATTGTTGTAGTCATTAATTTTTGATTGAATCTGACGTGCCCATCTGGTTTAGTAATTGATGGATAAACATCAACAAGTCTCTTCAAAGCATACAGCCTACTACTTTCTTCACCGGTGTATATTAGACATGCCAATGCAAAACCAGCACCCAAACCCAAAATGGCAACCCCAACAAAAAGGAACCCAACTTGACTATCATCTTGCAAACACCAGAAGAAAAAGACCAACATGATAGAAAGCCATATCATAAATTTAAAAGTTGAGCCGATATACTTCATTTTCTTTATGTTTTCAGGTAAATCTTTCTGAACTGACCACAAAATAAATGCAACATAAGCTACGGCTACGGCTATCATTTGAGCAGCATAAACCATTTCATCAGGGTCTGTACCAAGAAGTTGATCCTTTTTCCAATAGAAAAGAGCCCCGAAATAAACCAGAGAAGTTACTGTAATACCAAATGCAGAGGGTTTTCTAACTGCCATAATATCACCACCAATTATCCTGAGTTATTCACTCTTCTTCCCACTCTTCTTCCCACTCATCATCGTCTGCTTCTGAAATGGTGACAGAGCCACCGGCTGCTTCAACTTTCTCAACAGCCCTGGCGCTTGCATGCCCAACTGTGACCGAAATTGATTTTTTGATTTGTCCTGAACCAAGTAATTTATCAATTCCAAAATCATTAAGATCAACACTATCATTATCTCCAGCAATATCTGCTAGTTGACTTACATTGGCAGTCACATGAACAGTGCGTAGTGAAGGGTCTCGGTTAAATCCAAACATACCCCAATGTTTTGGCATATATTTGATACGAGTCATTACGCGGTGTT
>JAKUNM010000077.1 GCA_022451865.1 Dehalococcoidia bacterium | reverse complement strand
CCATCACTTTGATTGGAGCGACATTTATAACGCTACTCATTTATTTCGCAGCATTCATTTTAGGTTTTAGTGAAACCGAAATTGGGGTTTTTGATCATGATGCGTTGTTTGCATTATTCATCTTTGCATTGCCATCGTGCGCTATCGCACAGCTTTTTTGGATATGGGGAGCGGGTCGCTTAGGAGTGTTATTAGCATCATTTCACATGAATGCAGTACCCTTTTACGTTATGCTGATAATGGCAGGATTAATGTCATCTGAGTGGCAATGGACGCAAGCAGTGGGTGCATTTATAGTTGTTGTCGCAGTTTTAATATCGCAGTTTGGCTTAGCGCCATCGGAACGTTCTGCAAAGGAAACTATATAAAAGCACATAATTCATTATTCAAATGAGACTTAAAGGAATCAAGATCAATGTACAAAGCGCGCATTCATAGTTCGGAACCTCAACAAATATAAATTGAATTGTTTTGAAGCGACGAATTTTTATTGATACGGATACAGCCTCTGATGACGCCGTAGCGTTATTGATGGCGTTCGAGCATTTTGAATCATCTTTGGTAGGAATTGGAGTGGTTGCGGGAAATGTACCTCTCCAACAAGGAGTCCAAAATGCAATGTTTGTTCGCGACTTAGTCAATATGCTAACTCCGGTGTATGCCGGCGCTTCTGAACCTATAGCTAGGCCTTTAGAGACTGCCCAAAATGTGCACGGTCAGGATGGTATGGGGGACATAGGGCTCCCAATCGGGCAAAATTTTGCAAATCAAGGACATGCTGTAGATGCGCTGATTGATGCTGCTGATCGATATTCAGGCTCATTAGAGTTAGTGACCTTGGGTCCGCTTACAAATATCGCCCTTGCGATATCAGAGAAGCCTGAGATTGTTCATCAAATAAAGCGTTGTTTTATTATGGGAGGGACAAGTGACAATATTGGAAACGTCACCCCATTTTCTGAATTCAATATGTGGGTGGATCCAGAAGCAGCTGACATTGTTTTCAGGTCTTGCTTGAGAAAAGTGATGATAGGCTGGGATATTTCAAGGAAATATGCAGTAATTAATGACGAAGAAGCCCAGATATTGCGATCACTCGGCACAGAAAAAGCAAGAGTTGCAGTCGATAGCCAAAAAGTGCTTAGACAATTTTGTGAGCAAGAAACCGGAATTGACGGATTTGATCTACCAGATCCTATTGCGATGTCTGTTGTTTTTTCTGATGAAGCAGTTATAAGATCAATAGCGTCATCTGTTCGAATCAGTTTAGAGGACGGATCTAAACGAGGAATGACAATCATTGATCATCGAGACAATGCTGATCATGAGAAGACCACTGTTATAGTCCTTGAGTGCAACAGACAATATTTTATGGATAAGTTAATTCAGTCTTTAAGGTGAAAAATGGTTGATTTTTGGGCGTGACTATGTAGAGGTTGGTGCAGCAGATTCGAGAGCTACTCCATTCACGACAATTCGGTGCATCACTCTACGATAACCGTCATAATCATTTATGGAAGTATGCCATGTCGCTTGGTTATCCCATATAGTTATTGTTCCTGGTGCATGTCTTAGGCGACAAGTAAATCTAATATCGGATGCATGGTTGTACAGAAAATTCAAAATGAATTTACTTTCATCATCAGTTAGTTCCTCAATGTGTGTTGTAAAGTCACGGTTCACAAATAAGCATTCTTTACCTGACAGGGGATGCTTAATTACAACTGGATGAATAACATGATGTGTTGCTAATTCAGGATTATTTACTCGCCCGTCTTTATGGGTTTCATATCGGTCTTTTGCATTCGATCCAAAAACATGGCTAGTGGAATGATGAGCCGAAAGATTACGTAAAAAATCTTGCATTGGTTTGGATAGAGCGGCAAATGCAGCTGACATTGAGGCAAAGCCAGTGTCTCCACCGATGGGCGGGGCCTCAATAGTGTGAAGCATCGATGCTCTGCATGGAATAGCATCATATGAGTGATCTGAGTGCCAGCTCTCACCAATTGCCAATTTTTGATGGGGCTCTTTAATCACCAATGCTATTTCTGGATGTTTTGGATGCGGTGTGAAAAATGGATTGCAATTGATGCTGCCAAAACGTTGTGCGAAACGGATTTGATCTTCTGGTGTTATTTTTTGATCTCTGATAGCAATAACACCATAGTCGACAAATGCCTGAAAGATATCTGTAAAGGTCGATTCTTCTCTGATATCTACATCAGATATTTCAGCACCCAAAACACCTGTCAAAGGAGAAATTATCATATTTAGCTTTATCTTTTCTTGTCTAGTGAGAGCATATCACTAGCTTTTGATTTTTTCTTAAGTTTTATTTCTGGCTATATAAAAAAATACAATTTATTTGCCTTGATATTAGTTATTTGATTTAATATATGATTAGATCTTACTAAGATAATATCATGACTAATTGCAGTTTTTTCAATAACGATTGAGCTTAGTGCTGTATTTGTTATCAGCGG
>JAKUNM010000076.1 GCA_022451865.1 Dehalococcoidia bacterium | reverse complement strand
AGCAAAGAACGAGCCTCCGAACATTTTATTCGAAGATGCGTAGTATTACGTATTGGCACTTGCTATTCTAAGGATTCTGTTTCTGCGGCCAGTCCGGTGCATCCGAGTTTACTCGTTTAACAGCTGGTGAACTTCCAAATAGCTGGGAAAAAGAGATAAATTTATTCAAAAACCAGTTGATAAAACTTAAGCCCGACTGGGCAACAAGGGTTGCAAGCCAAAAAACATTAGAGAAATTACTACCAGTATTACCTGAGTTAACTGGAGGTTCAGCAGACTTAACCGGTTCAAATGGTACAAAGATTGACTCTCAGGAAATAATTTCTGCTGGCAATTATGGAGGGCGCTATATTCATTATGGAGTTAGAGAGCACGCCATGGCTGCAATAATGAATGGTCTATCTTTACATGGAGGAATTATTCCGTATGGAGGTACATTTCTTGTATTTTCAGACTATTGCAGACCAGCCATTAGACTTTCTGCTTTAATGAGCCAAAAAGTTATTTATGTAATGACGCATGACTCAATCGGTCTTGGAGAAGATGGACCAACACATCAACCAGTCGAACATTTAGCATCATTGAGAGCAATACCTAACGTAAATATTATGCGGCCAGCCGACGCAATAGAAACAGCAGAATGCTGGCAGTTGGCAATTGATGGTTTTCAAGGACCAAGCATCTTAGCATTGACCCGACAAGGGCTACCATTATTAAGAGAATCACATACTGATGAAAACTTATGTAAAAAAGGGGCATACGAGCTTAGGGCAGCAAAAGGAGGAAGTGCTAAGGCAGTGATATTTGCAACCGGATCAGAAGTTTCACTGGCAATAGAAGCAAGGGATTTACTTCAATCTGATAATATTCCTACCCGCGTGGTATCAGTACCGAGCTGGGAACTGTTTAATCAACAAAACGAGAGTTATAAACAAACTATACTAGGAGATGAAGAGGCAAGAGTTGCTGTGGAAGCAGCAAATAGTATGGGTTGGGAATCATTTATTGGTTTAAGTGGCATCATGATAGGTATGGATAGCTTTGGAGCTTCTGCACCTGCTAAAGATCTTTATAACCATTTTGGGATAACTACCGAGAAAGTTGTTTCAGCTATAAGGAAGCAACTTAATAATTAGAAAATAACGATATGCTAATAATCTTACGGAGAGTAATACTATGACTTTACGAATTGCAATAAACGGCTTTGGTCGTATTGGCCGAAACGTTCTACGTGCAATCTATGAAAGTAAGAGATCAGATATTAAAGTAGTGGCTATAAATGATCTTGGACCTGTAGAATCAAATGCTCATTTGTTAAGATATGATTCAGTCCATGGACCATTTCCAGGAACTATCACTGTATCTGACTCAAGTATTGATTTGGGGAATGGCTCAATAGCTGTTCTTAATGAAAGATATCCATCAAAACTGCCTTGGGATGATCTCCAAGTAGACGTAGCTCTAGAGTGCACAGGTCTATTTACCTCAAGAGATGCTGCGGGCCAACATATCTCAGCTGGTGCCAAAAAGGTTTTAATATCAGCACCAAGTAATGATGCGGATTTTACTGTGGTTTATGGAGTAAACCATGATCAAATCTCTCCAGATCATAAGATAATCTCCAATGCAAGTTGTACAACTAATTGTCTTGCCCCAGTTGTTGACGTTCTAAACAAATCTATTGGTATTGAGCGTGCTTTTATGACAACAGTGCATGCTTATACACTTGATCAGAATATTTTAGACTCGCTACATTCAGACTTACGCCGTGCAAGGAGTGCTGGTAGCTCAATGATACCTACTTCAACAGGAGCAGCAAAAGCGGTTGGGATAGTATTACCCGAACTTAAAGGCAAAATTGATGGTACGGCGATAAGAGTCCCGACGGCTAATGTATCAATGGTAGATCTAAAGTTTGTTTCATCAAAACAAACTAATATAGAGGAAATTAATTTAGCGATTTCCAAAGCATCAGAAACACATCTCAAAAATGTCCTTGGTTATAATGAAGAACCCCTCGTCTCAGTAGACTTTAATCATAACCCATGCAGTTCTAGTTTTGATGCTACACAAACTAATGTAGTTGATAAAACTCTTTGCAGAGTGCTGACATGGTATGACAATGAATGGGGGTTTTCTAATAGAATGGGAGATGTTGCAGCTTTGTTGGGCGCCCTATAAGTAAAACCTATCAACATAAAAATGTGAACTAAAAGATGGTTGCATTCCGAAAACTTAATGAGATTGAAGTTAAAGATAAAAAAATACTTCTTCGTGTTGATCTTAATGTGCCAATACATGAGGGCATTATTAGCGTCTCACATAGAATTGAGAAAATAATCCCAACTGTAAATAATATTTTAGAACGTGGGGGTTACCCAATACTGATTTCTCATTTTGGCAGACCTAAAGGAAAATTTAACTCTGCAATGTCCCTTGCGCCAATAGCTGCAACGATTTCCGCATCGATGGAAAAGCCAGTTCATTTTGTAAAAGAC
>JAKUNM010000075.1 GCA_022451865.1 Dehalococcoidia bacterium | reverse complement strand
TCCAACTACGCCAAGGTGTCATCAATCCTAACAATACACCCACTATTGTTGCGTGAACTCCTGATTCAAGCATGGCAACCCATGCAATAGCTCCAATTAGAAAATAAATTGGGATATACCAAACACCCACACGATTAAGAAAATAAGCCAATACAAGTAACAAAAAAACTACCACAAGAGCTTGCACATTAATTGTTGCCGTGTAAAAAAAAGCAATGACGGCTATGGCACCTAAGTCATCAACTATAGCAATGGCCAAAAGTAAAACTAATAGCCCTGTTGATACTCGTGAACGTAGCAACATCAATACACCTACGGCAAATGCTATATCTGTTGCCATTGGTATAGCCCAGCCAGCACGAGCATCTGCATCATCAACAATTAAGAAGAAAATTAATGCTGGCACTACCATACCGCCAATAGCTCCTGCTGCAGGGACTATCATGCGATTAAAAGTTGCCAACTCACCTACAACCAATTCCCTCTTAATTTCCATACCGACTAAAAAGAAAAAAAGAACCATTGCCGCATCATTAATCCAAAAATGTAAATCTCTATCAATAGTGTAAAATCCAAAATCGATCGCAATATGGTGATGTAAAAAATCACCGTAATAGGATGAAAAAGGAGAATTTGCAATGATTAGGGCAAGTACTGCCATAGCAAGAAGAATGAAACTACTTGCGCTTTCTGTCTTAAGAAAACGTTGAATCGGTCTAGCAAAACGAATTTTATAAATACCAGGAGGTGAAGATGATTGCATATTCATTTATACAGACACCCGTCTTTTTTTAAATAGGTGAAGATGATCTAAATACAGAAATGCTAGCCAACACCTTACTTTGAGTCTGTCATAATAATTAGTGCAATGCACGCCATACCTCAGGATTACTTCGAAGAAATTTATTTAAAGTACTAGAAGTAATACCAATTTTTTTTGCAGTTACTGAAATTTTCCAATTATTAACACTCAATTCATCAAATAAAGAAGCCACAATTATAGGATAACGTGGGTCACGAATATTTAATGTAAATGTCTTTGTACCTGTCTGTTGAATAAATTTTTTTAGTTCAATGTGATCGTTTTGATCATTATCGCGCAGCACTAAAGCAATTTTTAAGCGTAACCTACGAAGTGCATAAGTCTTATTAACGTGCTGTGAACGGGATTCACTAGAAAGACCAATAAGCCCTGATTCAATATGTCTAATCCGAACGGCAGAATCTGTCTTATTTTTCTTTTGGCCACCAGGACCACTCGCACGAAACCTATCAAGAACACAATGTTCCATTAACTCTTGATCTGTCAAATACAAAAAATGAACCCAACATTGATTATCAACAGAATTCATATCTTTCACCTATCATAATGCTCATTATGCATCTATCCTTATTAGCCTATACGTTTACAAAGAAAGAGCCTAATGATGAATCGTATACAAATTGTAGGTGCAACTGGTTATGGTGGTTTGGGTATCCTTGAGCTGCTCTTAAATCACCCAAATTTTGAAGTTTCATCGATTGTGGCACGTGATGAAGCTGGTTCACGAATAGATTCCGTTTACCCACATCTTGCAGGAAGAACAGAATTAGTAATTAATAGTCCTTCCAATGATCTAATTGGTTCTGATTGTGATGCTGTAGTTTTCTCCACACCTGACGGAGTTTCACAACAATATGCATCTAATTTAGTAAGTTCAGGCAGAAAATTTATTGATTATTCTGGAGATTTCCGTTTTAGAGATACTAATGACTATGCAAAATATGCAGAACGTCATCCAAGTATTAAAGAAAATAATCACAAGGCAGAACAATTACTAGGCCGTGCAGCATATGGTGTTTCAGAACTTAATCAAACAAATATTTCACAGGCAGAAATCGTAGGAAACCCGGGATGTTTTGCAATAGGAATTATTTTAGGTCTTGCACCTGTCTTCAACGAAGGGATCGTCGAAGATGGGATAGTTACTGTTGATGGTCTAACAGGATCATCTGGGGCAGGTAAAAAGCCAGCTCCACTGCAACACTTAAGTCATCTAAATGATAATGTCATACCCTACAGACTTCTCAATCATCAACATGTCATTGAATCTGAATTTACACTCGGCCGTTTAGGAAACGCACAAGGTGCCACAATTGATTTCATCCCACACCTTTTAGGGACCACTAGAGGAATACTTAGCACAATGCACATGCGATTAAACAAGAGTATTGATAGAGAAAATATACTTAATCTTTATCGAGATTTTTATAAAGATAATACTTTTGTAAGAATCCTAGAAACTGCTCCCACTCTAAAAAATGTTCTAGGTTCAAATTATTGTGATATTAGCATCTTTGTTTCTGAGAATATGAATCGAATAGTAGTCATTTCTTCCATCGATAACCTGATGAAAGGTCAAAGTGGATCGGCAATGCAAAATCTAAATATAATGTTTGGATTGGATGAGAACTCTGGGTTGAATCGCACACCCCTATACCCTTAGCTATCTAAATACTAATCAGAGACAATTTATTTGGATAACAGTCTATCTAAGCCTTCAACATCCTCTTTCGCAAGCATAAGTCTTCGTGCAGGATAATTTATAACTATTCCT
>JAKUNM010000074.1 GCA_022451865.1 Dehalococcoidia bacterium | reverse complement strand
ATGCACACATACGGAATCGTTGTACTGATCATTGGGGCGTTAACGTTGATATACTGGGCTTTTTAGCACAGAGCCTACATGCTGATACACAGGGCTACAGGGTATCTACGTAAGGTGGTGATTATTCAGCAGAGAATAAAGGCAATTCTGGGAACTTTCCACTGATCACATCTGTAGGATCTGTTTCGAACCAATGGGACAATAATGTCGTATAAATTGATCGAAAATCTGTTGTGTAGCGAAGATCTCCTCCTTCATCCAATTTTGTAATTGATGGCTGCTCACCGTGCAGTCCGCCATTAACAGATTTACCCATTAGGAATGCTGGTCCAGCTGTCCCATGGTCGGTTCCCCCTGATCCGTTCGCATTCACTCTACGGCCAAATTCAGTCCATACAAGAGTAATTACATTATCTGCAACGTCATGTAACTCTAGATCTTCTTGGAAGGCACCTAAGGAGTCAGATACACTTCCTAATAGTCCTGACTGTGTAGATGTTTGGATAGCATGTGTATCAAATCCACCGGTTGTGACGTACACAACTCCGGTACCAGTATCTGAATTGATCAGCTGACTCGCAGTTTCCAGAGCCGAACCTAAAGGTGTTTTTGGATATTTTACTGAAGGTGTGTAGTCGCTCACATTTGCATGCAAATCTATTGTAGATTGATACGCGGAAATACCTGTTTCAGAAACGAATGCAAGTTGTGAACCGTATTCTGCCTGTTTTGCTAATGCAGTTGTTTGCACTGATTGCAGTTGAAGCCAATCTTGTACACGGCGATCCTGTTGCGATCTCCTTCTAGGGTCAGTCTGTAAGACATATGCAGGCACAGATTTTAACGAAGGGACAAAAGAATCATCGGAATCTAAAGCCATTGATAAGGATTTACCAATATTTGCGGCTCGCCATAATGAATTTTGTTCATGATGTGTTGCATCAAGAAATCTACCAAGCCATCCTGTGGTTTCGTGTGCATCCGTAGATCCTGTGTGCCAAATGTCCATAGATCGAAAATGCGACCGGTTAGGTTTTGGGTAGCCAACTCCTAAAATTACTCCAAGATCACCACGATCATATATATTTTTAAGTGATCGAAGTGATGAATGCAAAGCCAATCTATCGTCGACGTATAGCAATTCCTCTGGATCCAAGGCTACATCTTTTCGTGCATCAAAATATGCTCCATCAGTGTACGGAACGAGCGTGTTCAATCCGTCATTTCCACCACCTAATTGCACGACCACCAGAATACGTTTTTGTGCAGCATTAGTTGTATCTTCATCAAATGCTGCACGTACAAATGCTGGTGGAGTTGCTGCAGCCATACCTGCTCCAGCAACGATTGCCAATCCTTTTCGGATTAACGATCGACGTCCAAGAGGGCGATTTACAAAATCATCAATTGTCGACGTAGTATTTGGCATGTGGTTATCTTTTTCTTTTAACTCGAATTAGGCTAGTTGGTACAGGGGCATAGTTAATGCCAGATAGAACATTCCATTAAGTGTTCCATTTTTAACTGATTCGTCGTAGTTATAGTGGTATCGACCACCTAAATGTTCAATCAATATTTCTCTTGTGGCCTCATCGACATCGCCACCTACAAGTAAATCCAAAGTGAAATCAACGACTTTTTCCACGTCATTAATCACTGCCATTTCTTTAACTAACTCTGGAATATTGAATGTTCTATTTTTACGGTTACGTGGGTAGGTTCTGGTGAGCTCATTTGCGAAATTTGTTCGGGTGAGGATAGTGTTACTGTTTATCCAATCTGTACCGCCAGGCCAACCGGCTACTGAAGGAGGGAAAAAAAGTTGCTGACCCATCGATAATGTATCCGACATTTCAGCTTTCCCATTAGTAATGCCTGAAATATTACGAATGCTCCCCAGTACATATTCAACGGGTGATTTTATGCGCCATCTGTACGCACGTTCGGAGTACATTTCCTTTGATGTCAGTATTGTTCGTACCATTTCCTTAATAGATCCATTGCTCTTAAAGTATGCATCAGTGGTTTTTGCTATGAGTTGAGGCTCAGGGTTCTTTAGAGCAAACCATTCCCATAATCTTGTTCCTAGGAAGTCTGCAGTTTCTGTTCGTGATGACAATATTGCCGCTACACTCTCCGCATTTAAATTACCACTCACGCCAAGTAATGTTTTTTGTGCAGAGTCATGTTTGCTTCTTCTGAAACGTATTAGGCTATTTGGGTCATGTTCTAATAACGCAGCCGTTGCTCTATTTTTTCCTCTATTAACAGTCCACCCTGTTAGTGCACGCGCAGCTTCGATGACATCTGATTCGCTATAACCAGAACTTTCACCCATAGTAAAAAGTTCCATTACTTCTCGGGCGTAATTTTCGTTTGGAGCACCTTTCACATTTAATCGATTGTCGAGATAAACCATCATTGCAGGATCATTCGTAATTGCTTGAAGTAGATTTGGGAATAACCCTAATGCATTATTACGAAGTGTTTGATTTTGAATTGCCATAAATTCAGGTTGAGAAACCTTTGTCATTGAAGTAGCAAAATGGTTATGCCAAAAATAAGTCATTTTTTCGAGCAATGGGCGCTCGCTATGTGCTAAGCGGATATGCCATAGTGCGGTTCTGTAACGTACGTTCGTTTTGAATTTGTCTGTTTGAGTATCAGCAAAATCCTTTAATAATGCTTCACATTTTGAA
The DNA here is from genome assembly GCA_022451865.1 of Dehalococcoidia bacterium. Classification (GTDB taxonomy): domain Bacteria; phylum Chloroflexota; class Dehalococcoidia; order UBA2979; family UBA2979; genus UBA6955. The sequence goes on along the minus strand of JAKUNM010000074.1, from coordinate 117 downwards.
TCATCTACTTTTTCAGGATTCAGTAATTGCTCGATGGTATTTTCTAATCCTAAATTGACATACATCTCTAATTCGTCAGCACGATATCCAAAACCTGCTCTTCGAAGTAGATGTTGT
>JAKUNM010000073.1 GCA_022451865.1 Dehalococcoidia bacterium | reverse complement strand
CTAGTGGTAGTTCCTTGTTGACCAACAACAATCTGAAGAACCGTCCCTTGCGTCAAGGTGAAATCACCTTTCATACGAGCGCCTTTTCCACCAGTTATGCTATTACCTGCATTTCCACCTTGGGCACCCCAGACTTCGATCGTATAAACCCCATTGGCTGGAACGGTCCACTCTTGATACCCCGTGGTATTAATAGTGACGCCATTATTAAGATTGTTGCCTGAAGAATAGGTGCTGTTGACCTGAGATTGGGTGGGACCTGTTCCGCCCGTGGCCCCTGCATTGGTGAATGTATACGTGGTTTGGCTGAATAGAGTAACGGGCAGCAAAAATACCACTAGGAATCCCGTAAGATTCCTTAGGAATTTTTGACAAATTAAGTTTTTATCGTAATGGATCACGATTCAGGCCAATAATCAGTTTACTAGAGTCTACTTCCGAAAAAGTCTACTGCGCGGTGACCGTACCTTGACCCAATGAATTGATCTGTATTGCAAGATCATCAGGGTCAACAAACTCTGATTCGGCCGTGAATTCAAGCGTGGATGTCGCGGACATCTTTGTATTAAAGATAACCGTAGCTACATTGCCTGTGCCATCTTTTGTCAGTCCATCACCTAAATAGAAGTAATAGATGTCCAATGTATCAACAGCGGTACTGGGGTTCGCCGGTACCGTGAAGAACATCGGAGCCTGATTATCATCATCAAAGAAATCACCAGGACTAACGTTCGTCACACCTAACCGTGTACTATTAAAGGCAATTTGGGTGTGAATTCCGGTCACGCCGGCTACTTGAACTGCAAAAATTTCAAAAACTGCTGACCCGCCTACAGATGTTTCAATTGTAGTAGGGCTAAATACCAGTGCTGGTACTTCGCCTTCTTCCACATCCAAAGGATTATTATAGGTGAGCTGAGCCACTTCACATGCCATGGAAAGGATTACCAAACCAGGCGTAATTAATTTAATCAAGCGCAATGGTAAACCTCAATTGTGGTTGGTTAAGCTCTGGATTATAAACCAGGTCAAATTTTTGTTTTTTAACTGAAGCGGTTTCGTCTTCTCCTTCTGAAGGGCCATTCAAAAAGGCATCTACAATATTGTAGATATGGACTGCTCCGAGTGCATAAATAATATATTCCATCGTTTGTTCTGAAGACTCAGCATCGCTTAAGTGACCTTCAGATGTTGATTTAAAAGAACGAATTTCTTGTACATCCGTTGCATTAATATATTGTTGATGGAATTTAACCGCATCGTTATTTGAAGAATAATAGTTGTTATACGTGATTAAAGCGAATAGGCCTAAAGCAGCTTCACCACCTAGAAAATACCAGGACTTATTTGGAATGCTTGCGTAGTCTGTAGTCCAAGCTTGTCCTAAACCGGGTACTATAGCTGATCGTAACGCTGCACCTAATTTAGTTTTAGGTTTATCACTTTGTGTTACAAGCGTTCCTTGTCGTTTTGCAGTTAAGGATTTCGGTGCTTTCAGTCCCATCATTTCCCAGGCCAGGATTTCAATCTCTGTGATCAGACCATCAATGTTTCCAGTATAGGTTGCATTTTTGGTTCGTGCCGCTGCACCCGTTGCTACCTCAAACATTTTGGCATCAATGGTAAATGTTTCACCTAGCTTACCAATCGCGCCATTGATCATATATTTTACCCCAAGCAGGGCACCAACTTCAGCTGCACATTCTTCAGATGTACAACCACCAGAGGTGTCATAACCTTGATCTTCCATCACCTCTAAAACCGTACTCCGTGCAACGAGGATTGCTTTGCCTGTATTGGAAATTTCAGTTGAAAACCGATCGGTTAGTGTTTGAGCTTCTAATAAACTAATTCCTCTTGGGTCAAAGTCCATTACAGCAACCGTGACTTGATCTTCGCCTTCCGAGCCTGCCCGTTGCAACATCAAGGATTTGGGAACTTCCACATCCACAATTTCCCAAGCTAGAATTTGCATCTCAATTAGCAAGCCACCTACACCACCTTCAAAATTAAGATTTTTCGCTCGTTCAGCAGCACCAGTGCTTACCGATACCATCTTCATATCAACCGTAAACGTATTTTCTAGTTTTCCGATTGATCCACTGATCATATACTGAGCACCAAGTAGCTCTCCAATCTGTGCTGCACATTCGTCAGTTGTACAACCAGATTGTTGGAGGCCTTGTTCTTTAAGAATATTTTCGAGCATTTTTCGATCAACTAATCGAACAGCTCCTGTATTCGGCAATTCAGATCTTAGACGCTCTACCAAGGTTTCCACTTCATATTCTGGAATCCCGTTTGCATCAAAATCCAACACAGCTACCGTCGGCTGTGAGATAGCAATACCAACAAAAATCATTGGCATAGCCCATCGTATGTATTTGATAAAGTTCATATTATTCGCTCCATGCATAACATTAAACTCAGTATTTGATACAAATTACCGTCGATGAATTTAGTTAATTTGATCATCAAATTCGCATTTTTTTAAGGATAGTAAATTCAAGGTGAATTACACTGTAAATCCTCTAAAAAATGTATTCTGAGCCAATTCTTCGAAAGAATATAGTTTTATTTGCAAATCTATCATGTGATTTGCATCAAATGATCAAAAGCACGAATAACTTTAGAAAAAACCTTTAAAACTTGAGATAAGTGCTCGCATTATTTTGAAAAAATAAATAGATTGGACCGTCAGATTTTTTAAAATATAGTCACTTTTACTAGTGCCCGAGGTAAATCTATGTTAGAAAAATACGCTGCAACTCTTGAAAGAAGGGGTGTCGATCCCTGCTCTTCGCAGATCTTAGCTGAGATCTTGGAAAGCTTTCCAAGTTCTTTAACTATCAAACAGCTTGCTCGAAAAACTGGCAAGTCAGAACGATATATTAAACGAAAAGTTAAGGATATGAAAAAGGATGAAATTCCAATCCAAATTCGAAGAGGATCGAGAACAAATTATATTACAACGAGTTTATTTGAGCCAGTTTCTTGGATATTAAAAGAAAAAGAAAATG
>JAKUNM010000072.1 GCA_022451865.1 Dehalococcoidia bacterium | reverse complement strand
CATTGAATGGGTTCGTGGCAATCTCACGTCCCATTTCTTCGAGGTTTATAAAGTACTCAGTGATCAAAAAATTTGGTATCGCTGCTGAGACCTGCAGGGTTGCTGCGAGTCCGATTGTCGTGCTGTTGTAGTTATGCGGTGACACCGCAATGAAGTACGGTTCAGCCATAGCTGCAATCTCCTTGAGTTCTAAGATTCCACCTACGTTACAAACATCAGGATTGATAATGTCGGCTGCATCTTTCTCAAACATTTCTCTGAACTCAAACTTGGTGTACAGCTCCTCCCCAGTCACTATGGGGATATTTATTTCCTTCTTTGCTGCTGCCAAAGCGTTTATATTTTCAGCCAACACAGGCTCTTCATACCAAAATGGTTCGAATTGCTCTATCTCTCTAGCTATTCGAACTGCATGCATTGGTGCTAGTCTGCGATGCATTTCTATCAAAATGTCAATATCAGCTCCGACCGCCTCACGGACCGCCTGTACATTCTTTACTGTTTGCCTTTCGACAGTTTTATCAACAAAAGTCCTCCACGGCCCGGGCACTGGATCAAATTTTAACGCGGTAAACCCGAGATCCGCAATTTTACGTGCTCGCTCAGCGACCTCGCTCTCGTCCCAGCTACCTCCACCCCAACCGTTGGCGTAAACCCTTATTTTTTCTCTGCAAGGTCCACCAAGAAGCATATGCACTGGTAAGTTACAGGATTTGCCGAGTATGTCCCACATTGCCTGTTCCAGACCACTCACTGCACTATATAGATCCATCGCCCCTCGGCGAGCTCCAAAGTCATCAAAAGACATCTGCAGGAAGTGTTTGATATGCCTCGGATCACGGCCTATCAAATATCGTTTTAATTGGTCGATATGAGCAGTAATTTGAATATCACGATCGGCTTGTGTATAACACTCACCCCAACCATCTATACCTTCGTCGGTCTCAATTTTGACGAAACACAGATTCTTGCCTTTCGCGTAATTGTGATAACTTGTTTCTTCTGCTTTCGTCGGGTGAATAATGTAGTGCTCTACATTGACTATTTTCATAAATGCTCCAATATACAAATGACTAACCTGCCATAGCGTCTGGTTGTTCAGGCTACCAGAGTACTGGAAAAATGACTGCTGTTCAGATTTTTCGTTAAGTTAAAACTTAGGCTATGTGAATAATATAAGAGTTTATCTTTTCATTTCAACATTACGACCAGTGACTCTATCTAATTTTATGATTAGTGCTTTTCCAAGCATTTCCGGGTCACGTTCACGTTCTAATTTTGGAGAATTATTGTAAATATTAAGAGCGACTTCTGGATCATTGACAATTATTGCACGGCCATGGAACTGCCAACCTAAATGTTCAGGAATATTCCTGTAGAGTAAGGCGACATTCTGATTGTTAGTAATTCTATTTAATGTTCCAGAATTTGGATTTCTTACCCATATAGCAAGTTCATCATTTTGATGTACTTGAGTGCTTCCGTAATATGTAAGTGAAGGTTTATTTTCTTCGTTTACGCTACACAAAACCATAGGGAATCCATCGATTAAGGCATTGTTAATACATTGTTCCATTTCCGATGTAAGTTCGATCATATTTTTTCCTGACAAATTTGTTTTATTTATCGCTTAGGAGTGGTTCGAGCCGTACTATAAGCATATGCGCAAGAGAGTATCAAAACTTGGTGATTGGCGAAATGGGCTTCCTATATACATTGATCGAGAAGATCTTCCTGAAATAAAAGAAGTTCAATATGACTCTCGTGAAGTGGAAAAAGGTGATTTATTTGTTTGTATTAGAGGAATGCAATTTGATGGGCATGACTTTATAGATCAGGCTATTGCTCATGGTGCTAGTGTTTTGATTGTAGAAAATGCCGCTAATTTAAATTTAAATGACATAAAAGTTCCACTGATTGCAGTTGAAGACACACGTGCTGTCTTAGCAGATGTTTCTGCAGCGCATGAGGGCTATCCAGGCAAAGAAATGACCATTATTGGCATCACAGGAACGGATGGTAAATCGACTACAGCATATCTTACTACCGCTGCACTAGAAAGGTGTGGTGTTAAAGTTGGATTGCTCTCGACAATTGAGACACGTATTGCAGGTGAAATTTTTTCTGTAAGTAAAAGATTAACTACACAAGAATCACCAGTGATTCAGAAATTTTTGCGAAAAATGGCTGATGCAGGGTGTGAATACGTAATCATTGAAGCTACTTCACATGGATTATCTTTAAATAGGTTGGATAATTGTTTTTTTGATGTATCTGTATTTACGAATCTTTCTGAAGATCATCTCGACTTTCACGGTAGTTTTGAAAATTATAAATTAGCGAAGTCAAAGCTGTTTTCAAGTTTGGAAATTTCTCGAAAAAAATCGATATTGCCTACTGCAATATTAAATAGGGATGATGAACATTGGAAGTATTTTTCGGATAGTACCAAAGCCAATGTAATTACTTATGGAATTAAGAATTCGGAAGCAGATATTTTTGCAGATACTATAGTTCAGTGGTCTGATGGATCCACTTTTATACTGTCAACTACCGATGAGGTAATTGAAGCTAGTGTTCCATTACCTGGGATATTTAATGTTGCAAATGCTACAGCTGCTTTGACTATTGGAGTACTACTCGGTATGGATATTGAAAACTTGTCCAGTGGTCTGGCTCAATGCCGTGGCGTTCCAGGCAGAATGGAAAAAATTGAAGGTGCTCCATTTGAAATTATTGTTGATTATGCACATACACCGCAAGCTATGCGATTGGTATTAAGTACTTTAAGATCTGTTGTCGAAAATCGAATCATTGTAGTGTTTGGCTGTGCAGGAGAACGCTCTTTAGATCGACGACAAGGGCTAGGTGAAACAGTAAGTGAGTTAGCAGATTTTTCAATTATCACAGAAGAAGATCCTCGAAGTGAAGATTCTGATGCAATTATTGCTGAAATTGCTGATATTATGATGCACCAAGGTTCTGTGGAGAATGATGATTTTTTACGAATTCAAAATCGTGAAAAAGCAATACAATCTGCTCTCGAGATAGCTGATCGTGGAGATTTAGTCTTAATCGCTGGCAAAGGACATGAACAATCTATTGAAAGATTTGATGGGTCATATGAGTGGGATG
>JAKUNM010000071.1 GCA_022451865.1 Dehalococcoidia bacterium | reverse complement strand
GTGAAACTTAATGCAATGAGTCCTATTACACGACGCCGAATAATTCAATTTAGAGCAAACCGCAGAGGTTTCTGGTCATTATGGATTTTCCTTGGCATATTCTTGATAAGTCTGTTTGCTGAAGGCGTAGCTAATGACAAGCCCCTGCTGGTAATTTTCGAGGATCGCTTATATTTTCCAGTTATTGAAACGGTCCTGGAGAGTGAATACGGTGGAGAGTTTGCAACAGAAGCGGAATATCGAGATGATTATGTGCGAGAATTAATTGAGAATAAAGGCAGTATTTACTGGCCGCTGATCCGTTACAGCTATGATACTATTAATTATAATTTACCTTCACCAGCACCTTCTTTTCCAACTAAAGAAAACTGGATTGGTACAGATGATCAGGGTCGTGACGTAGTGGCCAGACTTATTTATGGCTTCCGAATTTCTGTTATTTTTGGATTAGTGCTTACAATCCTTAGCTCAATTGTTGGAGTGGCTGCAGGTGCAATTCAGGGATATTTTGGCGGAAGGATTGACATTCTTGGTCAGCGGTTTATTGAAATATGGTCCGGTCTTCCTGTCCTGTTTCTGCTGATTATTCTTTCGAGCTTTGTTGAACCAAATTTTTGGTGGTTGCTATTGATAATGCTTCTATTCAGCTGGATGGGGCTTGTCGGAGTTGTACGTGCAGAATTTTTACGTGGACGTAATCTTGAATATGTCCGAGCAGCACGTGCTTTAGGAATGAGTCACATTAGAATAATGAGTCGACATATACTGCCAAACGCAATGGTTGCAACTATGACATTTATGCCTTTTATTCTCTCAGGTTCCATTACAACTTTAACTGCACTTGATTTCCTAGGCTTCGGATTACCTCCGGGCTCTCCTTCTCTAGGAGAGCTGCTAGCACAAGGCAAGGCTAACCTGCATGCCCCATGGTTGGGAATTTCAGGATTTGCAGTTATTGCTCTGCAACTCAGTTTACTTGTTTTTATTGGTGAAGGAGTTCGAGATGCTTTTGACCCGCGGCATAACGTTTAAACTAGATAATTTTATATTATTTCAAAACTCTAGAATGATTTATGTTAATTTGGATAAAAGTTTAAAATGTAACTTTAAATTATTTACATGAAATGAAAGACAGTAAAATTGCTCCTATTCAACCGGTAAGCGGAACTATAGTTCCTAGATTTGCAGGACCTTCCACATTTGCTAGGTTGCCTGAAATTCGAGATGTCAATAGTTGTGATATTGCTATAATTGGAATTCCCTTTGATGCAGGTACTAGTTATAGGCCTGGAGCCAGATTTGGTCCGCAGGCTATCAGACAAGCCTCCAGACACCTGCGTACTCAATACCACCCTTCTTATGACACAGAACCTTTCATTGAGCTACAAGTAGCTGATGCGGGAGACATAACCTGTAATCCATTCAATATTTTGGAATCTGTAGAGCAAATTCAAACTGCCGCTACAGAGATCATGGGTAATGTGAAGAATATTATCAGTCTTGGCGGTGACCATACGATAGCTTTACCGCTTCTGCGAGCGGTTAACCATCATTTTGGGCCAGTCGCACTGGTTCATTTTGATGCTCATCTCGACACATGGGATACATACTTTGGAGCTCCATATACTCACGGCACACCATTCAGACGCGCAGCTGAAGAAAAACTTTTTCTTGATCATGCCTCAATGCACGTTGGAATACGTGGTCCTTTATATAGCCGTAATGATCTTATAAATGATGAAGAACTAGGTTTTAAGGTAGTGCACTGTGACGAATTTCAAACTGAAGGGGTTGAACACGTTATAGGACGTATCAAAGATCGTGTGGGTAAACACCCAATATATTTATCAATAGACATTGACGTTTTAGACCCAGCACATGCACCAGGTACTGGTACTCCTGAAATTGCCGGAATGTCTTCCCGGGAACTGGTAAATGTTTTAAGAGGAATGGCAGGACTTAACATCATTTCAGCGGATGTTGTAGAAGTTGCTCCAGCATATGATCATGCTGAATTGACGTCTCTTGCGGCAGCAACAATAGTTTACGAAATCATTAATCTTCTGGCTCGATCTCCCAAAAAGTAATCTTGAAAAAAACTTTCTAGCGATACTAGATCAAAAAATTAAAATACTTTGGCAAACTTTATTCTTCTAAAGTTGATAACTCAAATAATTGTATCTGGTGGAACGAATTCATAACCAAAAGCCTCACTTACCCCTTTACATGTAATTTTTCCAGCATGAGTGTTAAGACCCAAGGCAAGTGCAGAATCTTCTTTACAGGCCTTTTTCCAGCCTTTGTTGGCCAATTGAATGGCATATGGTAATGTTACGTTAGTCAAAGCAAGAGTAGATGTACGAGCTACAGCTCCTGGCATATTACCTACAGAATAGTGAACAACACCATGCCGTTCATAAACAGGATTGTTATGGTAGGTAACTCGATCAATCGTTTCAATGCATCCACCCTGATCGATAGCAACATCTACAATAACAGAACCTTTTTTCATTGTTTTTACCATCTCCTCAGTGACAAGGTGTGGAGCTTTTTTACCTGGAATTAAAACACCTCCAATCAACAAGTCCGCCTTTTCTACTTCCTTAGAAATATTATAGCTGTTGGACATGATAAGCTGTACACGTCCGTTAAAAACATCATCAAGATAACGTAACCTTTCAGGGCTGATATCAATTATAGTGACTTTTGCACCAAAACCTACCGCCATTTTTGCGGAATTAATACCAACAACACCCCCACCAATTATCACTACATCAGCAGGCTCAACTCCTGGTACACCACCAAGCAGCACTCCCTGTCCGCCTTGAGGTTTTTCTAGGAAACGAGCTCCAACCTGTACCGCCATTCTTCCTGCGACTTCACTCATGGGTGTTAGAAGTGGAAGAGTATCGTTCAGTTGAACTGTTTCGTAAGCAATGGAAGTTGTTTTGGATTCCATCAGCGCATTAGTTAATGGACCTTCTGCAGCCAAATGAAGATAAGTAAACAATAAAAGATCATCACGAAAATAATTGTACTCATCAGCAAGCGGTTCTTTGACTTTGTAAACCATCTCAGATGACCATATTTCAGAGGCATCATCAACTATACTTGCTCCGGCCTCCCTATATTCCTCATTACTGAA
>JAKUNM010000070.1 GCA_022451865.1 Dehalococcoidia bacterium | reverse complement strand
TAAAAATACCTGTGACTTGTCCTCTCCCACCTAAGGAAGCATATTGACCTACAATTGCACCAAGGACGATTATCCAACCATAAAAAAACGATGGATTTTTAGTAGTGTTTTTCTTAAAACCTGGGAGTGGCATTTCTGGTCACTACCATTGCTGGCCGATACCACCTCGTTCGCCAAAGAAACCAACAGGCCAATTTCTTCCACCAACCATCATGCGATCTATATCTTCTTCTGTGGCGATTTCTGCATCAACTAATGACTGAGCTTCTGCTCGTGCAGCTGCAAAAATACGATTTACTATGAAACCATAAGTTTCGCTTGCATCAGCAACTTGTCCAGTTACTTTGCCAGCTTTTTCACCAACCTTGGTAACTGTCGCAGCTGTTTCATCTGAAGTTTGTGACGTCGAAATGATTTCAACAGCTTTCATTATGGGCACAGGATTGAAAAAATGCATTCCTGCAAATAATTGTTTACGTGATTCGAGGACATTTTCGGCTATTTCTTCTATGACAAACCCAGAAGTGTTACTAGTAAAAATTGCCTCAGGTTTAATTATTTCATCTAACTCTTGGAAAACTTGCTGTTTTAATTCTAAGTTTTCTGGTACGGCTTCGATAATCATATCTACATCGACTAGATCGTTCAGATCAGTTGTAAAACTAACCCTTTTCATAGCCTCTACACAATTATCAAAAGATAATTTTCCTACTTCGACGGATCTTTTCATCCCCCATTTGCTTTCGAACATTGAATCTTTGGTTTCTTGTATAATATTCTCTGTAAGGTCACGTACTATAACTTCATAGCCACCGATTGCCATAACCTGTGCAATGCCGCCACCCATCACACCACCACCGACAATTCCTATTTTTTTAACGTTTTCGAATTCCATTTAAAGCTCCAACTTGTACTTTCCTTTGCGATCGAAAGGAGATCAGAAAATATGGCTCCCCGACGTGGACTCGAACCACGAACCTAGCGGTTAACAGCCGCTCGCTCTACCGATTGAGCTATCGGGGATCGCATACATAGTAGTCTGACCTAAGATGTACCACTGGGACAAGTCATTTATGAAAAAATTTTTAATATTTCCCGCTGCTTTGATTAATCTTTAGTATGTATTTTATGGAAGGCGCTTATGGCACAACAAAATATGTCTGAACCCGACATTAATAAATCGACGAAAAGAAAATGGGGATTGCTATATGGATTGTCTGCTGGGCATGCTGTAAAACACTTTGGCCAAGGTGCAGTCTTACTTTTAGTTCCTGAAGTAAAAGCAGCATTGTCATTATCAGATTTTGCTGTTGGTGCTATGTTTGGCTCCCAGGAAGCATCTGCGGGAATAACAAATGTTCCAGCTGGTTTACTGAGTGACATGTATAGACGGAGAGTGCCTCTATTATTGATTACGAGTATGTCATGTGTTGCCTTTGGTTATTTTTTGATTGGGATTTCATATTGGTACGCATTAACGCTTTTGGCATTAATTTTCATTGGTGCCGGCACTTCATTGTGGCATGCCCCTGCTTTTTCAGAATTAGCAGTACGATATCCAGAACGACGTGGTTTCGCTATGGCCGCACATCTCACAGGTGCACAAATCGGTAATACCACTGCACCGATTGGTATTGGGTTGTTGTTAGGTGGAATTAGTTATGCCGGTATTGAATGGGCTGGTTTGGACTGGAGGCTTGTTGCATTTTTGTTAGTGATTCCTGCAATTATCACAGCATTTTTGATTTTTATTAAATTTAAAAGCCCTGCCCAAGATAATTCCATTCACGTTGATTTAAGATCATACTTTAGTGCTTCTGCGCGATTGTTACAGAACTCTGCAGTTTTGGCGCAGGCTTTTCTGCATGCATTACGTGGAGCATCTCATACATCGATACAATTATTTTTAGTGATTTATATGTCAGAAGAACTGGAATACAGTGAATGGATGATTGGAGTACATGTCGCATTGTTAACGCTTGCAGGAATTGTGGCTACGCCAGTATTAGGGTCATTGTCTGATCGTTTTGGACGGCGCATAGTGTCAACAGTAGCAATGTGTGGAATTACTGTTTTTACTTTAGGTTTTTTGTGGGCAGACACGGGCTTGGCACTAACTATTAATGTAATTTTATTAGGAGTTTTCCTATTTTCAATAATGCCTGTAATTGTTGCTGCTGCTATGGATGCAACTGATCAAGGATCTGAAGGAACTTCTGTAGCAATATTGTTTGCTGGAGGAGCTTTGATTGGTGCGTTTGCTCCTGCAGTTGCAGGTGCAATTAATGATCGTTGGGACTTTTCCGGTGTCGTTTTATTTGTTGCCTTTTTGGCAGGTGCAGGTGCATTAATAGCTTTTCTTGCTCCACGTAAGCGAATTAATACATTAGAAAACACAGCCTAAGGCCTAATTGAGTTGGGAATAATTAGACCGTTAGACTGCTTTAAGCCCAATGGAAGGATCGGCGCTTAGGGAACAAGTATCACACTTTTCATTTATGGTTTAATTGGAAAAGAAAAAAATAAAAATTTTCGTAAAATGTCTTTCTAATGGGATAATATTGCATATATTGATATGTACTCAGAATAAATAAGGTAAACATAGGGGGAAATATGACACGCGTGAAAGATGGCGTTTTACAACTTGACAAAGAAGCTAACGGTCGAATTTGGGTAATGACTTTGAATCGTCCAGAGCGATTAAATTCATTAAACGGCGAACTACGAAAAGCTCTTTATGAAACTTATTGGGAATTTGCGCAAGATGAAGATGCGTGGGTCTCAATTATTACGGGAACAGGTAGAGCATTTTGTACAGGTCAAGATCTTCGTGAACGTGCTGATCGTGATGCTGCTGCTGCACAGGGACTGCCTGATCCAATGGTCGAAATGCCAGATTATCTACAAAACATTTTTCCTCTTGCAGATCGTTTAGATTGTTGGAAGCCCATGATTGCTGCAGTGAATGGGATTGCAGTCGCGGGTGGTTTCAATCAAGCAATGCAATGTGATATTCGTATTGCTTCAGATACTGCTGATTTTGGTGTTACGGAAGTTCGATGGAACCAAGGTGCTGGATGGGTTCACCACCTTACTAAAGTCATCGGACTAGGTAATGCATTAGAATTAGTTTTGTGGGGTGACGAACGTATTTCTGCTGAGCGAGCAAAAGAGTGGGGATTAGTTAATGAAGTGGTTGCTCCTGATGACTTG
>JAKUNM010000007.1:16218-38314 GCA_022451865.1 Dehalococcoidia bacterium | reverse complement strand
AATATTGCATGTGTAGGCCGATTGAATGGTTTCCCACTCCATATAGGGGCTGGTTGAAAAGGCACTCCGATAGTCTGTAATAATTTTCCAGTGCGTGACCAACGGGTGATTGTGTGTGCACCATCATCTACGCATAATAATTCTTGATCTGGTGTAATAGAAATCCCATGAGTTCTTTCTGAAAAATTACCTTTGCCAAAAGAACGAATAAATTCACCATCATGTGTAAAAACAATAACAGGGTGTTCTGGATTTCTTGTTAACAAAAAAACAGTATCATCTCCATCTACTGCAACACCAGGAGTTTCTTTCAATGTTATGCCGTCCGGTAACTGTGCCCATTCAATTGTTGCTTCGTATTGATAATTACCATCTCCAACAAAATGCCCCATACTTACCTCCTGTTTATTCCTACACCTTATCAATATCGTCAGATTTAATTAATGAAAATACTAGATCGATACTGTTTGATCGCAGATTGTTAAGAAATGTTATTTCCGGACTTTTTTATTAAACGCCAGCACGATAACAAATTTTTTTACGGTTGGATTATTGTCGTAGTAGGCATTTTTGTCGCATTTAGCAGTGGACCTGGCCAATCTTTTGTTTTCTCTGTATTTATTGATTCAATGATCGCTGAAACTGGATTTTCACGATCTGCTATATCAACATTATATTTTTTAAGCACTGCTATCAGTGCTGTTATGGTTGCAATAGTAAGTCGTTTGGCAGATAAATGGGGTGCAAGATCTAACTTAATTCTCATCGGTGTCGTGTTTGGTATTTCATGTTTTAGCATGGCACTATCTTCTGGAATTCTTGCCTTTTATTTGTCTTTTGCAGCTTTACGTGCACTTGGCCAAGGTTCATTAACAATTAATGCAACATTGCTTGTTAATCAATGGTTTGTTGAAAAACGCGGTCGAGCAATTGCTATTATGGGATTAGGATTTCCACTTTCGAATGCAATTTTACCTTACTTAAGTCGTGTATTAATTGATTCTTTTGGATGGAGAGAAGCATATGGCATACTTGGTATTCTCGTGATGATTCTGATAATACCGCCTGCATTTTTTCTTCTGCGCAACTTTCCAGAAGATTTAGGCCTATTTCCTGATGGTAATGATAGCCCTCCCGAAATAGAAAAGAAAAATAATAAACAAACTATTCAAGAGCGACGCGTCCTAACCTCTAAGAATTTCTGGATGCTCGCATTGCCTCTTGCGACTCCTGGGCTTGTTGTAACTGCACTAATTTTTCATCAAACGTCAATTCTGCAAACAAATGGTTTGAGTGCGACAACTGCAGCAGCAATTTTTATTGTTTTTGCTTGTAGCTCCGCAATTACATCTATGATTGCTGGTTTTTTTGTCGAACGTATTGGTCCTGTGGTTTTGTTTGGATTTTCAATGACAGTCCTGTGTTGCGTTTGCCTGTTTGTGTTTGTTGTTGATTCGGTAATACTTGCAATAATTTATGCTGCTTTGATGGGTGTAAGTGGTGGCTCACAACGTATTGTGCAAGGCATAATTTGGGCTAATTATTATGGTCGCTTTGGATTAGGTAAAGTCCAAGGATCTGCAATGATGGTTGGTATTACCGGTGCCGCAATTGGACCATTACCACTGGGACTTTTTTTCGACTTCAATGGGAACTATACATGGGGAATTTTACTATTAACAGCTCTTACGATTATCGCATTTCTTAGTATTGTCGTACTTCGCCCTGAAAAGGGGTTAGAAGTAAAAATGCCTAATTCTAAGCCAAGCTGATACACTGACGACATTAATTCACAATGGAATGAGGGTGAAATGAGTTTAAATGGACAAGTAGCAATTGTGTTAGGTGCTAGTCGTGGGATTGGCGCAGATATTGCTAAACATCTCGCGAAAAATGGAGCTAAAGTCGCTGTTGCAGCAAGAACTGAAACCGTTAATGATCCTCGTTTGCCAGGAACTATACATACTGTAACTTCAGAAATACAAGAAGCTGGTGGTATTGCGAAAGCTGTTGTATTGAATATGCGTGATCCTGAAAGTATCCAAGCAGGTATTGATGCAACCGTTGAAGAATGGGGCCAGCTTGATATTGTTGTGAATAATGCTGCAGTCCATGTACACGGTGCATTAGAGCATGTTCAACCTCGACACGTACAACTAGCCATTGATGTGAATTTCCTAGGGCCATTCTGGGCTATGCGTTCTGCTGTACCACATTTACGTGCATCCGGTGGAGGGCATATTATTAATCTTTCTTCACGTGGAGCACTATTTCCTGGGGTTGGACCTTATGACACTTCAATTGAACGACGTGGTGACGATATTTTATATGGTCCCATCAAGGCTGGTATTGAACATCTTACGCAAGGACAAGCTCGTGAGTTGCAAGATGAAAATATTGCTGTAAATGTTCTATCTCCTGAAGGTAGAATTCTTACTCCTGGGAGTTTGTATCCTGAACAAGATCGTGAAAATCCATCTATGAATTTTGAAGCAGCAGATAAAATGGGCCTTGCTACTGTTTGGATATGTGAGCAGAATCCACAAGAATTTACAGGCAATATTCTTTATGACGAAAAATTATGTGCTGAACAATCTTTGTCGATTTAATTGAATGGATGTAGATGAAACAGAGTTTATTGAGCTATATAACCCCCATCGATAACGAGCTCTGTACCTGTAATAAACGATGCTTCGTCCGATGCTAAAAATAGAACCCCATAGGAGACTTCTATCGATTCTCCACTTCTCCTCAAAGGTGTCTGTGATACGTAATCGTCACGTTTGCTACCTACACCATGATTCGATGAAACCATCGGAGGCATAAAGCCAGGATGTACAGTATTTACACGGACTCCGTACGGTCCATACTTTACTGCCATTGCTTTACTGAAAATTCTTACGGCTCCTTTGGATGCATGATATGCGGGATGGCCATATTCTCCACCAACAAATCCCATTATCGAAGAAATATTTACTATAGACCCATGACCTTGAGTTTTCATAATTTCAGCAGCAGTTTTAGTACCTAAAAAGACTCCAGTTGCATTAACACTCATTATTTTATGCCAATCGTCGGTACTTAATATATCTGAAGTGAAAGTGCTACTGAGGCCGGCGTTATTGACTAATATGTCGAGGGCACCATATTTATTAATGACATCGGAAGTCATTGATTGCCAATTTTCTTCACTTGAAACATCACAGAATTCAAATTGTGCATTCCCACCAGTCTTTGAGATTTCATCTTCAAGACGTTTACCTGATTCTGAATCTATGTCTGCTAAGACAACATTTGCACCTTCACTAGCAAACAATTTTGCGTCAGAAGCCCCCATGCCATTGCCTGCTCCAGTAATTATTGCTGTCTTTCCTTCTAATCGCATTCTTGCCTCCTAGCATTATGATTTCTCAGTAGAAATTTCTGTTACGACATCCATAAATTTGCCCAAAGTCTCTAAACGTTCTTTTAAATTATTTCCATGTGGATTTGCTCGGAATGAAGTGATACCAGCATCTCGATACACACGTAAACGTTCACGGATCATTTGCTTGTCACCGATTAAATTCGACCCTGAAACCATTTCATCTGGTACTCGCGATCGAGCTTCATCACGCTCTCCTGCGAGCCATAACCTTTGAACATCACGTGCTTCATCAGCAAATCCTTGCCGACGATAAGCGTCATTATAGAAGTTATGTTGCCGTGAACCCATTGCACCAATGCTAAATGCTAATCCTGGCTTTAAAGCTGTGATGGCTTCATCAACATCTTCTGTAAACCAAATAGTTCCACCTGCTTGTAAATCCAGATCTTCTATATTTCTTCCCGTACTTTGGGCTCCTTCACGGATCGGATTGATAAAAAGATCTGCATGCTCAGGCATAAAAGATGTTCCCAACCAACCGTCAGCAATTTCACCTGTCATGTGAAGATTTTTTGGCCCTAATGATGCTATGTATATAGGTACATTTTTCGGTGGTGAAGCTCCAGGACGTAATGCTTTTCCTTCTCCTGTGGCATTTGTCAGTAATGGAAGTTCATAGAAGTCACCTTGATAAGCAAGTGTCTCTCCATTAAATATTCGTTTAACAATCTCGATTACTTCACGTGTCCTTGCGATTGGACGTGCAAAAGGTATTCCATGCCATCCTTCGATGACTTGAGGGCCACTACTTCCTAATCCTAGGCGAAAACGCCCATTTGACATCGAATCAAGTGCCATTGCTGTCATCGCAACCAAAGCTGGTGTTCTGGTACCTAATTGCATGATACTGGTACCAAGTTTAATTTTTTCTGTTTTCGCAGCAAGATAGGCAAGAGGAGTAACTACATCATGTGCCCAAGCTTCTGCTGTCCAAAGACAATCCACACCCAATTTTTCTGCTTCTATGACATATGTAGAGACTTCATTCCAGTTTGTAATCTCACCACGCCCCAATCCAATTGTGATCTTCATTTGGATCCTTTCAATAAAAAGACAATAACAGAACTTCGCCGTGAAACATTTTACACTGTAGGCTAACTCAATGCGTACAGGATCGATCGGTACTATTGCATTGCTCATGGGCTTAATGACTATTGCACCTTTATCTATTGATATGTTTTTACCTTCATTGCCAATGATGATCGATGAGTTCAATGTTTCTGCATCTACTATGCAATTAACCGTGACCACTTTTCTTTTAGCGTTTTCAGCATCGCAATTAGTTTTCGGGCCACTATCGGATCGATTTGGACGCCGACCAATCATGGTATGGGGATTGATTTTATTTCTTCTCGGAGGATTTATTTCACTATTTGCTCAATCAGGGACGATGTTGATTATCGGAAGGATAATTCAGGGTTTTGGCGGTGGAGCAGCACCTGTAATTGCTCGTGCAATTGTCTTGGATGTTTTTGAAGGAAAACGTGCAGCAAAAATTTTTGCCTATATTACTATTGCCACACCGCTTGCACCTGCCATTGCTCCTATTATAGGAGGTGTATTGCAAAGTTTATTTGATTGGCATGCCGTATTTATTACCTTAATCGCAATAGGTATTATTTTACTTGGTTTATACCTTCTGCTTTTACCCGAAACTAATAAAAATATTGACCGACTTGCGTTAAATCCAAACGTTTTGATTAAAAATTATATCCGCCTTGGTACACATCGAATTTTTGTTATTAATGTCTTACTCATGGGTTTAATGTTTAGTGCACAACTTGTGTTTATTTCGGGATCATCATTTGTTTTGATTGATGAATTAGGATTATCTCCACTTCATTTTGGATTTTCTTTTGCCTTTGTTGCGATAGGAATTATGGGAGGTGCTTATTTGTCCAGTCGGATGATGGATAAATACACAGCTATCAATATTATTGGAGTTGGTATTCTGACAGCGACGATCGGAAGTTGCTGTATGTTCTTTTTTGCGTTAAGTGGAATCACACACGTTTTTGCAGTTGTACTTCCAATGTTTTTTATATCTGCAGGTTTTGGTGTAAGCAGACCTCCAGTGATGGCGAGTGCTATGTTACCTTTTCGTGAAATTGCTGGAATGGCATCTGCTGGGTTAGGCTTTTTACAGATGTTGATAGCTTCGTTTTACAATATTGTCTTCAGTTCATTTTTTTCTATTGACCAAATCACATTATCAATTGGTATTTTATTAGGTGTATCGGTAGCGTTCATAGTATTTGCATTTCAATTCCTAATGCATCGAAAACTATATGAGCTATAATTTACTTTGATTCCTTGAAAGGTTAAAACATGGCATATGAAACAATTGACTGGCAACAAAATGGACATGTTGTCGTAGCTACATTAAATAGACCTGAATCATTAAATGCGATCAATCAAAAAATGGATCATGAATTGATAGATATGCTTGATCTATTACGCAATGACGATTCAATCCGAGTTATGGTTCTCACTGGTGCTGGCCGGGCTTTCTGTGCTGGTGATGACATAAAGGAACGTGATGCTGGAGAAAATAAAAATGAATTGAGTAGAGATTTAACAGGTCCAGGAACTGTATTAACTAATAATTATTTAAACCTATGGAATAATATTGATACTGGAAAACCAATAATAGCTGCCGTTAATGGATATGCTTTAGGTGGTGGATTTGAACTCGCATTGGCTTGTGACATTCGTGTAGCTTCTAAAAATGCCTCTTTTGGTGCTCCCGAAGTTGCATTAGGTTTTTTCCCTGGCGGTGGTGCACCGTTGCGCCTTCCACGTATGATGCCAGGCTCAATTGCGATGGAAATGTTACTTACTGGCGATCGTTTTGATGCTGAGACTGCATATCGGTGGGGGCTTGTAAGTCATCTTGTTGAGCAAGATGAACTTTTGAATACTGCAACAAGTATCGCTGAACGTATTGCGAATCATGCACCTTTAGCTGTTCGTGCTGTACGTGAACTGGCATACGGAACAAATGATATGACACTAAGTCAAGTGCAACGTATGAGTGCATTTTCACGATGGATTATTCAACAAACAGATGATGCTCAAGAAGGACCTCGTGCGTTCGTTGAAAAACGACAGCCTGAATTCCACGGGCGGTAGCCTTTTTGAATATGTTACGTATCTGGCTATTGGTATTTTGCGCAACTGTTACTACAGCATGTTCGCAAAATACTGATGCCACTTCATCTGCAAAAAATTCACTTCCTGAACAAAATTCAAATCCTAAAATCATAGTGCAATTTTCCACTCCTACTCCGATTGCTATCTCCACACAAGTTTTACCATCAACGTCGACACAACCACCAAATATACCTACACCTGTAACTGTGCTTCCATCACCAACGACTACACCTGTAACTGTGCTTCCATCACCAACGACTACACCTGTAACTGTGCTTCCATCACCAACGACTACACCTATTCCTAAAAAAGAGATTATTTTTAGTGAATCACCATATAGTCAGGCAGTTGTAGACTACTTAAATATTGCACCTCAACTACGTCTTGGAGATCCTGATGCACCTATTTATCTTTGGATCCATGAAGATTTTCGTTGTCCCTATTGTAAAAAATTTGCGGATGAAACCGTCCAAAATCTTATAGAAAACTACGTTGAATCTGGAATTTTACAGATAATTTTTGTCAATACACCGATATTTGGTGGATCCTCTGATCGCGCAGCAAATGCTTCATTGTGTGCTGCACAACAAGACAAATTTTGGGAATATAAAGATGCACTATATGCAGTACAGAATAAAAAGAATGCATATACAGAAAAAAATCTTTTGAAATATTTTTCAAATTTACCGAATAGTACTTTTGAGAGCACACAAATGTTCGATCAATGTTTACTTGATACCGATGGAAATTCTGAAAATGCAAATGGTGCATATATTCAAAATATTTTAAATGAAGGAGAATCACTTGAAACAATTCTTGGATTGCCTATTCGAGGAGTGCCGTGGTCATTTCTTGTGATAGGTAAGTATTATGAATTTGATATAGAAAAACAGCGTGATGTGGTACGAAATACAAGATTGGCCACATTTTTATCTGGAGCACATCCATATGAAAATTTTGTTGAGTTAATTACCATTCTACAGGTATATATTAATCATCCTGACTATTAATATCATGATAGGCCTACTTGATTTTGAATACACCATTAATCATTTCACATAGAACACAAATGGGAACCTGCCCAGAAAATTCACTCGAAGGCATTGAAGCTGCTATGCATTCAGGTGTTGATGGTATCGAAATTGATGTACGTCAAACTGCTGACGGAGAAATTGTATTGATGCATGATGCATCTTTACTACGAACGACAGGCTTTGATGCAAAACTCAAAGATCTGACAGTTCAAGAATTATCTCAATACCAACTTATCAGTACACATTCTGAAAATAGTTCCATCAGAGTTCCTACATTACGAGAGGTTCTTCATTTGATTGATTCAAAGACGTTGTTAGTAATCGAGCCTAAAGAAAAAGAATTAGAATCTCGTATTGCTGAAATTTTGGCAGAACGTGGCAATGTTGATCAATGTTGGATCTGGTGCCTGGATCCAGAAGTAATTCGTAAGATCCCCTCTAAATTCACACATGTACCAACATGGTTGTCATTTGGTATGAATTCACCTCTCTCAAATGATCCTGAAATTGCGATTCAATCAGCAATGGAACTTGGAGTTAAGGGAATTACTGCTAATTATAAATTACTCAATGAAGATTTAATAACTTTTATACATGGCTATGGATTGCAGATCGCCGCATGGACTGTAAATGAGATTGGAGCTATTAAAAATTTGAAATCATTAAATGTTGATGTGATTTGTAGTGATTTTCCTGAGCGAATTTTTTAATATATAAGTTTGAAGTTTTCTTCTACACGTGTAGGATAACCCTGAAACATTTTGAGGGGGAATGATGACTTTAACTACACGTGCTGCAATCAAAGCTGAACACGGAGCTCCGCTCCTTGTAGAAGAAATAGAATTGAACGATCCAAATGATAATGAAGTTTTAGTGGAATTATTTGCTACTGGTCTTTGCCATTCACAACTTCACCAAATTCATAATCCACTTTCGCCGATGCCGTTATTACTTGGTCATGAAGGCACTGGAACTGTGCTTAAGGCAGGCTCTGCTGTCACTCATGTAAAAGAAGGCGACCGAGTTATGATCCAATTCGTACCCAGAGATTTACCAGAAGGTAAAACAACCGCCGATCGTACTACCTTCCGCTGGCGTGGTGAAGATCACGATGCTGGTGTTTATACTTGGGCTGAACACGCACTCCTTAATGAACAAATGGTGATTCCGTTAGCAAATGATGTACCTACGGATGTCACTGCTATTATTGGATGTGCCGTTATTACTGGTGCCGGCGCAGCGCTTTATACTGCTGAAGTCCAGCCTGGTCAATCAGTTGCAGTATTTGGGGTAGGTGGAGTTGGAACCAATGTAATTGCAGGAGCAAAAATTGCTGGTGCCGATCCTATTATTGCTGTTGATTTGCAAGAAGGTAAACTTGGTTATGCAAAAGAAATCGGAGCTACTCATACGGTTAATGCTGCTGAACTAGATGCACCAGAGCGCATTAAAGAACTAACTGACGGTGGAGTTGACTTTGCATTCGATGCTATTGGTGTCGAAGCTGCAGTCCAACAAGCTATACAAAGTGTTAAAGCTGGAGTTCTAGGCGTTCATCGTGGAGGGACAGCTGTCATTGTCGGTATTGGTCAAGGTGATGTCACCTTACCTCGATTATTCCCTCAAGGAGAACGTTCTTTAATTGGTTCGATGGGTGGATCTGCACGACCTGAACATGTGATGCCTAAATATGTCGATTGGTATAAAGACGGGCAGCTACCTCTTGATAAATTTATTTCAAAACGTTACACCAACCTTGATGAAATTAATGAAGGTGTTCGTGCATTGGAAAATGGTGAAATTGAAGGCCGTTCAATAATTGTGTACAAAGAATCGTAGTTTTAAAGCCTTAATTCACTTGAATGACCTGGGAATAATTTGGATTCAGGATTAATGTATGTATGGGCAGCATTTGCGGCAATTGCTGCCTGACCAAACCCTGTAACGATAAGACTCAGGGGTTCTGAGCCTTCTACAGCAGCGATGTCCCCAGCGGCATAAATTCCAGGTAGATTGGTTTGCATGAGCCCATCAACTTGTATGTGCCTTTGATCTGCCAAATTTAACCCCCATTCTAACATGGGACCTAATGATGCCTTAAAGCCAAGGCTTAATAGAACAATATCTACATCAATACTTCGTCGATCATCTTCCTTATTTGAAGAAATTAATGCACGTTCTACAGTATCGGTACCTTCAACTGTTTCTAATTCAAAGTGAGTGAGCATTTCAATGTCAGTTTCTCTTAATTCTGCAAGACTTGATTCATGTGCTCTGAATCCACTACGTCTATGAATTAATGTAATTTGATCTGCCCATTGATTTAAGTTGAGAGCCCAGTCAATTGCTGTATCACCTCCACCGACAATTAATACCTTTTTATGTCGAAATGGTCTTCGATCTTGTACGAAATGAAAAACTCCACGCCCATCAAATTCGCTAATACCTGTTACAGGCAGTGTATTTGGTGTGAAAGCACCTATACCGGCAGAAATTAGTATTGCTTTTGTCCAATGTTCTTCGCTATCTGTATTAAGTACCCAGTACTCTTCTCCTTTATATGTTTCCCTGCGAAGCGAGCTAACACTTTGCTCAAAAATATAAGTCGGATCGAAGCGTTTTGTTTGTTCAACTAATTCCCGTACAAGATCTCTTGCCATTACGTGTGGAAATCCAGGTACGTCATAGATCATTTTTTCTGGATAAAGAACTGCAAGTTGTCCGCCAGGCTCTGGTAATGCCTCAATGATTTTCGTTTTTAAACTACGTAAACCAGCATAAAAGGCACCAAACAAGCCTGTTGGACCCGCACCGATAATAGTTAAATCATAAATATCTTTTGACATGTTGATCCTTTGTTAGGATTATATCGTTACTTTTATCTAGTTATGATATTACTCAGTATTGTACAGCCAAGAAATTAGGTGTATATGTATTTCTCAAATGATAACGGTATTAAGAAACTTTTAAGTTCAGATGTAGAAAATCTACTATGTACTGGATTTGGATTCACTGAAGGTCCTATTTGGATTCCTGAAGATGAATGTTTGCTTTTTAGTGATATTCCGTCGAATAAGATTCATCGCTGGAGACCCAATACAACTGTTGCTGAAATTTATAGAGATCCTAGTGGGCATTCGAATGGTTTAACGCTTAATTTGAATGGAGAGGTTATTGCATGCGAACACTCTGGACGTAGAGTTTCATTTGCACATTATAATGAACCACAAAAATCAATTGTAGAAAAATACGATAATTCTCTATTTAACAGCCCGAATGATGTAGTTATTCACAGCTCTGGATCTGTTTATTTCACCGATCCTACATATGGATTACGTAATCCACCTGCTCCAGGTATGGCACGTCAAGGAGAAGCTGGTGCGGTAAAAGAATTATCGATGCAAGGAGTATATGTCGTTTATCCTGATACGAATGAAGCAATACTCCTAACTGATGAATTTTCTGAACCGAACGGATTAGCTTTTTCTCCAGATGAATCTTTTTTGTATATAGGTGATTCACAAGATTCCATTATCAAGCGATTTAATGTGACCAATGAAGGCACAATTAGCAATGGTGAAATATTTGTCGATATGCGCGCTGATGATCGACGAGGTGTTCCTGATGGAATGAAAGTGGATGAAAATGGCTTTCTTTGGACAACTGGATCTGGTGGTGTCTGGGTTATTGAACCAAATGGTAACGTGCTCGGCCAATTTGAACTAAATGAACATGCTGCAAATATTACTTTTGGCGGTAGTGATTTTTCGACATTATTTTTAACTGCGCAAACAAGTGTTTACAGTGTGGAAACTAATGTTCGTGGTATTGCCCCAGGATCTCGTTAGACAATCAAACGACGACGCATTAAGACTAAAGCAATGGCATAAAAAGCTATTGCGACTATAGCTAACCAAAAAAAGTCACCGATCATGTTTAATGTTAAATTTCCGTTGAGTAAAGCTCGATTTAATTCTACGGAATGTATTAAAGGTAAAAACCATGCAATATTTTGTGCCCATTCTGGTAATTCGTTTATTGGAAAAAATCCTCCTGAAAGCCAGAACATGGGCATCACAATGATATTAAATAAGTAACCAAAATGACTCATTGCACGTGCAAGTGCTGCAAAAGCAATTGCGATTGAAGAAAAAAGAAAACCTTGGAGTATTGCTACGAAGACTATACCAATGGCGTAAGGAGAATTAACAGCATCAGTCCAGTGATTCAATATAAGTAGAACGATTAGAATATAAGTGGCATTTAATGTTGCACGCGTAGTTCCCCAGAGAATATCACCAGTTGTAATGTCTTCAATGCTGGCAGGTGTATTCAGAATAGCTTCATATGTGCCATGCATTGAAATTCGCATAAATGCACCCCATCCACATTCAAAAATTGCTGCAAACATCGGGAACATTGCCATTAAACCTGGAGCAAGAAATTGTACATACTTTTCACCGGAATCAAGCGTGACAAATTGGCCTAAACCGAACCCCATCGCAAGAATGACTATCCATGGTTCCAGACCAATACCGAGTGATTCAGTTTTCCAAATTTTAAAAAAGACGTCCCGATGTCGTTGCCAAACATACAAACTACTGATGGATATATTTGGTCTTGATAAAATTAAATTCATTCGACTAACCGCCGTCCGGTCAATCGTAAAAAAACATCTTCGAGATTCGCTTTGCGTAAGTTGCTTTTATTCGAAATTTTAATTTTTGCACTAATAGTCAATAAATTATCGTCGCTTGCATAAATATTCGTTTTGTCACCAAATATTTCATATTCAATCGTAAAATCTAAACTTCGTTTGAGAAGTTCGATACCATTTGAAAAATTTTGTATTTCCAAGACGTTATTGCCAACATATTGTTGTATTAACTCTTGTGGTTTTGCTTTGGCGAGTATTTTTCCATGATTGATCACGATAATTCGATCACACAATTGTTCAGCTTCATCCATATAATGAGTCGTTAATACTTGGGTGACACCATTTTTTGTGAGTTGGCGAAGTTGTTGCCACACTATATGGCGTGCTTGTGGATCTAACCCAACTGTTGGTTCATCTAAAATGAGTATTGATGGATTGTGGAGTAATGCACGGGCTATTAGTAGCCTCCGACGCATTCCACCTGAAAGACTATGTATGGGGGAGTTAGCACGATCAGAAAGTTCGAATATCTCTAATTGTTCCTCCACACGTCGTCGGATTAACTGTTTATTCAAGCCGTAATATCGTGCGTAAACTTCTAAATTTTGTTTGACTGGGAGATCTGGATCTAGATTATCATTTTGTGGAACAATTCCAATATGTGATTTTATCGAACGTTGTTCGTTATTAACATTCAAACCATGAACTATCAATTGACCGCTAGTTAGAGGTGAACTGCATGTAATCATACGGATGGTGGAAGATTTTCCTGCACCATTTGGCCCTAACAAACCAAAACATTCACCTCTATGTACCGAAAAATTTATATTGTCAACAGCTACTATATTGCCAAAATGTTTTGATAAATTAGATGCGTTAATTGCTATGTTCATTGCACATCTATTCTGTCTCTAAATTTTTTCTAATTGATAGACATTCATTGCAGTATCATGAAAAAGAAATTGACGTTCAGTTTCAGATAATTTCATTGATAATTTCTTAAACTGGTTCCATACAACATTATAGGAACAGGATTGTTTATCGACTGGAAAATTACTTTCGAACATTGAACGTTCAGGGCCAAATTGTTCAATTGCGTACATATACCAATCATGGTTTACAGCAATTAGTTCGTCTGATGAAGGCGGTACTTGACGTTTATGCCAATCATGCCCATTAAGTGGCATTTGAATACCACCAACTTTTAGATAAATATTTTTACATTGCGCTAATTTTGCAATTTGTTTTTTCCAAAATGGATATATTTCATTTAGTTTTCCTCTATAAATCCCTGTTCCTAAAGGGCCACCTAAATGGTTAAGAATAATTTTTGTATCTGGAAAGGCTTGGGCAAGATCATATAATTCATTCAATTGTGGATGGTATACCCATCCTTCGAATGTGAGGTCATATTTAGATAATTGACTAAATCCTTTTCTGAAAGTTTTATCCAATAACATGCTTTCTTTTGGAGTTCGATCAACAGTATTAATGTGCTTTGTTGGTGAGTTTTCAAGAATGTCGTTGTCTTGATTTATTGTGTGTTCATCGAGCCAGACGGCACGGTGACGAATGCCCTTAAATCTATCTGGATTTGCCGCAATATGTGCTTCAAGTACTTGTGCGACCTCTTCACCTAAAAGAAGGTTAGCTGTACCAACAACGCCTGATGCTATACGTGCAGTGATATTACTATCTTCATCACTCATTTTACCTATTTGTGATGCAAATTCAGTTTCTCCGACAACACGCATATCAATATCGTCGCTGTCTGAATACATTTCACCACATTCGATAAAAATGGTTTGACGTATATTATGAGTCGAGACATCTCTTGCAATATCTTTAAGTAAATAGGGACTATTTGGTCGATCCCATAGATGATGATGTGGGTCAATTATAGGTAATTCTGGTTCTAGGGTTTCTTCAACTACTTGATCAAGCCAAGTATTTAAATCCTGCATGGCATCTCCTCATACTCCTGTTTGGATAAAAAATAGCGATTGAGTTACTGATTATCTGAAAACTCGTATACACTTCTCAGATATATACTCACAATATTGATGGGAGAGGGTGTGTATGTCTATAGAGATTGAAGGTAAATGTGATGAAAAATTTTCTAAAGTACGTGATGCATTTATTGAAAATTTTGAAACTCGTGGTGATGTAGGCGCTGCCCTGTGTATTTATCATCAAGGAAATATTGTAGTCGATCTTTGGGGCGGTTATCGCAATGCCGACCGTACAATTCCTTGGACATCAGACACTCTTGTACAAACTTATTCCAATGGCAAGGGTTGGTTAGCAACATGCATGCATATTCTTCTTGATCGAGAATTGATTGAATTGGATACTCCTGTTGCCCATTATTGGCCAGAATTTGCGAAACATAATAAGCATGAAGTTTTGATACGTCATATTTTATCCCATACAGCAGGACTACCTGCACCTACAATGCGAGTCCCATTTATGACTGGCAACAGATGTTGGAATATGTAGCTGACTCAGAACTTTATTGGCAACCTGGGACCCAGCTAGGCTATCATGCAGCCACTTTTGGATGGCTGAATGGTGGTGTATTAGATAGAGTTACGGGTATGACTCCAGGTGATTTTCTCAGTAAAGAAATTGCAAAACCACTAAATGCAGATCTTTATTGGGGACTTTCATCAGACTATGATGCCCGTATTGCAGACTTTTTGGCACCAGCTCCTACTGATCAACTCTCAAAAAATCAAATAGCAGGTAATGTGAGTATGATGGCAAAAAAAGCATTCAATAACCCTCCTCGTCGTTTCAGAGCTGCTAATACGCGTGAATGGCGTGCTGCAGTTATTCCTGCTTCTAATGGCCATGCAAGTGCACGTGGTCTTGCACGTATGTATGCTGCAATGTCGTTAGGCGGGACAATTGACGGAATTAAATTGATGAGCCCTGAAACTGTTGACATTGCTCGCTCTGAGCAAATACAAGGCCCCGATGTTATTTCTGGCGGTGAAACACGGAGAGCTTTAGGATATGCATTAAGTATGCCTGGGCCTGAAGATCCACGTGCCATTGGTGCATTTGGGCACGGTGGACTAGGTGGGTCATTAGGCTATGCTGATGTTGAGAATGAAATTAGCTTTGGATATGTAATGAATCAGGCAGGGCAAAACATCGATCATCGCAATCGCGAGTTAAGTCACGCAGTATATGATTCATTAGCAATATAATTTTCGGAGAAATGTATGACGTCAAATAACAATTTTAACCCAAACGCCCCTTTATCAGGAGTTCGCGTTGTGGAAGTTGCAAACTTTCTTGCGGCACCGTCTTGTTCCGCACTAATGGCTGATATGGGTGCTGATGTAATAAAAATTGAGCCACCAGGTGGAGACACGACACGAAATATGCGGATACGTGCTGGCCAGCCTCCTGTTTTAAATCATGGATTTCATGCACTTAATAGGGGAAAAAGGTCTATTACTATCGATCTAAAACAACCAGGTTCTGCAGATGTTGTAATTGAATTAGTAAAAAATGCAGATGTTTTTGTTACGAATCTCATGACGATTCGATTAGAAAAATATGGTATTACATATGAAAAAATTACCGAAAATAATCCAATTGTATTCGCACAAGTTACTGGATGGGGTAGTCAAGGTGAAGGAGCATCACGGCCTGGTTTTGATTCAACGTCATATTGGGCTGGCTCAGGCTTGATGGGCATTTTAGGAGATGTTGATACTCCAGCTGTAGTTAGCAGAGGTGGGCAAGGAGATTATCCAGCGGGACTAGTTTTATTGACGGGCATCTTAGCTGCGTTACGTTTAAAAGAACAAACTGGAACTGCGCAATTTGTCGATGGGACATTACAGAGAGCAGGTTTATGGTCAATGGCACTCGAATCACAAAATGTGATGAATAATCCTAATTATCATCCCGAACGATATGATCGAATGACAGCAGATCTTGCGACAAGAAATTGCTATCAAACATCGGATGGACGTTGGATGATGCTCACAATGCATAATATTTTGTATTGGAAAAAATTTTGTATTGCCTTGGGAAAACCAGAATGGGCAGAAGATCCACATTATGTAAGTTCTGATTTAATGCCACAAAATCAGAGTGAATTAATTCCCGAGATCGATACAATTTTTCGATCGCAAAAGCTTGAATATTGGGCAAAGAAATTGGATGAAAATGGTTGTGTTTGGGCAGTTGCTGCTTCATTGGAAGAGGTGACAACCGACAACGAATTACTCGAACAAGGTGCATTTCACACTATTCCGAATATAGACGCAAGTGGCAATTCTGTTGATGTAGTTTCTATTCCATTCTCTATTGATACTGCTGATATTAAACCGAGTCGTGGTGCTCCTGGCTTAGGTGAACATTCACAATCGATTTTATTAGATGCAGGATTTTCTGAAAATGAAATCAGTGATATCGCTAGCAAGGGAATATTAGGTTGAGTATGGCTGACAACTCCAAGTCTAAAAATCTGCTTGGAAATACAAGACTCAAAATATCAGAGTTGGGTTTTGGAAGTGCACCATTAGGTTCACTGCGAGACAACATTTCTGTTCAAGATGCAGAGGCATTAATTGATAATGCCTTCGAGATGGGTATTCGATATTTCGATACAGCCCCATTATATGGCGAGGGGCGAAGTGAGCGACATGTAGGAAATGCGCTAAAAAAATTCAATCGCAAGGACTATTTGTTATCTACGAAAGCAGGTCGACTCTTAAGGGCATCTAATACATCAAATACTTTCGATGTCGTATATGACTATGATTATCAAGGTGCAATTTCTTCACTCGAAGAAAGCTTAGAACGTTTGCAACTCGAATATGTCGATATTTTGTTATGCCATGATATTGATGTTTGGACACATAAATCAAAACAACCTCAAATATTTGCTCAAGCGACACAAGGAATTTTACCTGCATTATTAGATCTCCGTGAAAAAGGTAGGATAGGAGCTTTTGGTATTGGAGTGAACGAATGGCAAGTCTGTGAACAGGTAATAGAACTTTTCGACATAGATTGTATTCTACTTGCAGGGAGATTTACTCTCCTAGAACAAGAAGCTTTAGATTCATTACTCCCAAAATGTGCAGAAGAAAAGATTTCAATAATCATCGGTGGACCCTATAATTCAGGCCTTCTCGCAACAACCGAAAAAAATATTGCCACCTACGATTATCGTCCAGCAAGTGATCAGAAATGGAATCAAGCACAAGCAATTCGAGCAATTTGTGATACACATGATGTAGATATTCGTGCTGCGGCACTTCAATACCCTCTACGACATAGTTCGGTAGTTTCAGTTATACCCGGTGCAAAAAATATAGATGAACTAAAAATGAATATTCAGTTAATGGATCACGCTATTCCTGATGCTCTTTGGGACGATTTAGACGATCAAGGACTAACGCGCAAAATTTAATAATTAACTTATAAACCTGTTGGGGTTAAATGCCGATAAATCGATTGAATTAGTTTTACCATTCAAAATAAGTTCACTCATTGCCAAACCAGATGAAGGTGAAAGCAGAATACCTTGCCGTCCATGCCCTGTAGATATATATAAACCTTTTATCGTTTCAACTTCCCCCATAAGAGGTAATCCGTCTTGTGATAAAGGTCGAAGGCATGCTGTTTGTTCAATAAGTTCTGCATTTTCCAATGAGGCAGAAAAATTCAGTGCAAATTCCAATATTTGGTCACGTGCACTTCGCGTAATGCCTGTGTCGAATCCTGCATCTTCCTCTGTTGTTCCAGCAACGATAACTTCAGGATTTTTTGCAACACAATAATTACCGTCATAATTAAATCCGTACATCTGAACAGGGTTTTTAGGCCGTAATTTGAGTATTTGGCCTTTGAGCGGTTGCACTGGTATTGGTTGTGAGATATTACCTTCCAACATTTTAGACCATGGCCCCATCGCGATAAGTACAGTATCGGCTTCTATTCTTTGTGAACCAACCTCGACAGCTTGAATTTGTTGATCTTCATGAATAAGTTTTGTCACCTCTCCACTTTTTACAATTCCTCCCATTCGTTCAGTTGCAGTATATAGAGCCAATGTATATCGGTAGGCATCTACAGAAGCACTTCCAGGCAAAACTGCCGCACCTAAAACTTGTTCACCATCGATCCAATTTGTTGTTTTTTGAAGAATATCTGAATCTAGCCATTCTGCTTTACGCTGTGACTTTTGATATTCATCTATAAGATGTTCTAGATTTTGTTTTTCTTCGAGGTTGGTAGCAATATGTGCTCGTGATGAAAATGCAAAATCGTAATTAAACCCTGCTTCTTCAGGAAGAATTTTTGACAATTCGACATGCATTGCAAATCCAAGTTTTTGTAATTCATATAACGGTGTGCGATTTGTAACGGATGGTCGTGATAATAGTCCTGCAGCACCACCTGATGCACCTGCTGCTATTCCATCTTTTTCTATTATGGTGACCTGGGCTCCAGCTTTTGCTAAATGATAAGCTGTCGATCCTCCTATAACCCCTCCTCCGCATATAATTATGTTTTTAGTCATTTTGCAGATTCTCCGATAATCCGAATACTTGCCAGCCAGGTCGAATTGAACCTACCTCTCCATGATCAAGTATCAGTCCTGACCCTGGTTTACTATTCAGTGCCTTCGAAATTGCCCATTTTGATAATCCTTGAACTGATTCCATTGATTCCATTTCTTCGAGTGAGAAAAAACCTGCATCTGCAATCTCATCTCCATCGTAGACAGGTTCGCCACTCACTAAATTCAATCTAAATACGACGTACATATTGGTACTTGGTCCACCAGCTCCTCCACCAATTGAATGTCGAAAAGCTAGAACATCACTTACTTTTGCGACAATACCCGCCTCTTCTTCTATTTCACGTTCAACGGCAAGTGAAATATTCTCATCATGCTCTGCATATCCACCTGGTATTTGCCATGATCCAGCAAATGGATTCCAACCGCGTTGAACTAACAAAGCACGATTTGCATCGACATCTTCACGAATGACAACACCAGCACAACCAATCGAAAAATCACCAAAATGTATAAAACCACATGAAGGATCTGGGCACGCTATCCTATCTCTTCCGCCGTCGAATTTAGTTGTTAGCGTAGATGCGCATCGTGGACAGTATGTCATTGCTGGCATAGTTTTCACCTTTCGTTATGGTCGATATGGTACAGGATTTGGTCCTGTTTGCGTTTTTAATATATTTTGTGCGTCATGAACGAATTCGACAATCACTGGTCGTGTATCACGTGGATCGATTACATCTTGCCCCGTATCTTCAGCTGTTCGAAATGGAGATGCCATTGCTTGTAATCGTGCTTCGATTTCTGCAAGTTTTTCTTCAGGGTTATCTGATTCTTCGATTTCTCTTCGGTATGCCGCGGAAACACCTCCTTCAATGTGCATAGATCCCCATCGTGCAGAAGGCCACACATACCTGCGAAATAATCCACTAGGACGTTGCTGGCATTGACCAGCAACACCGTATAATTGTCCCATGACAATAGTGAGCCAAGGTGTACGACTCTCACATGTTGCAATTACAAGACGGGCACCTGCACGCTCGATTCCTTTTTTCTCTGATTCAAGTCCAACCATGAAACCTGGTTCATCTGCAAAAGAAATGATCGGTAAATGAAATGTGTCGCACAATTGAATGAAGCGGATTACTTTGTCGCCTGCAGCGACATCGGTAGTACCACCCATAACCGCTGTATTGTTTGCCATCACTCCGACAGGATATCCATCGATACGTGCCAGTCCCGTGATTCTTGATTTTGCGTAATGTGGAGCAATTTCAAAAAATGAATCAGTGTCCACTACATGATCTATGACTTTATGGGCATCATAAGGACGACGTGTGTCTCTTGGCACTATAGATAATAGCTCTTCATCACAACGATTTGGATCATCATGTGGTTCTATTCGCTCTGGAATGTCCCAAACATTCTGAGGCAAATAACTTAGAAATTGTCGTATTTGCTCAAATGCATCTTCTTCAGATTCAGCTAGATTATCGACCACTCCACTTTGGTAAACGTGTATTTGTTCTCCACCTAGATCTTCTTTTGTAATGTCATATCCTAATGCAGCTTTTACTACAGGTGGACCACCTGGGAACAATTGGCTAATTTCCTTCACCATGATATTGAAGTGTGCGATACATGCATTTACTGCAGGTAAACCGGCGACTGACCCCAATACAGCAGAAACAACCGGCACTACTTGAAGTAATTTCACATCAAATTGAGTAAATGTATTACCGTCAGGAACGTAAGTTCGACCTAGTGTTTCAAATCCACGTACGCTTCCACCGGCTGCATCTAATAATCTTATATATGGCAAACGCGATTCTAATGCTCTTTCTGTCGCACGAGGCTCTGCCCCCAATCCTGTACTGCTAGAGCCTCCTGAACCACCTCTTACAGTAAAATCTCCTGCATTAACAATTACTCGCCTACCGTTGATTGAGCAAAATCCTTCAACTGAACCTTTGGGAATAAATGAACTTAATGTTGCATTGTCGTAAGTTGCAGTACCTGTTAATCCGGCAAATTCTCTAAATGAATTAACATCACAAAATTCATCAATTCTTTCACGAGCTGTTAATTTCCCTCGTCGTTTTTGTTCAGCTATGCCTCTTTCACCACCCATTTGTTGTGCTAAAGACTTACGATATTTGAGTTCATTTACTTCTGGTTCCCAAGTCATAGTTTTACCTCTATTGCTATTTACAGAACTTACGCGATTGAAAGCTGACTGACTAGTTGATTATTATTTTCTGATTATTACCAAATCCACGATAGAATGTAATAGTTGGGGGGAATATGTTGTTAAGTAATCGTCCACGTATTTTAACAGTTGTTTTAATTCTAATAGTTCTGGGAAGTGTTGGGGTTTGGCAATCCCCACTGTTTAATGAACCTCCACCTCCTGTGACTATCGAAGAAGCTACCACACAACTTCAGCAAAACAACTCTCAATCAACTCAAATAATCACTAATCCACTTGCTACAGCAACACCTGTTGTTGTGCAGGCAGAAAATAATACTAACGATGTTGATCCGCAAGGTGAATGGGTAATTTCCACAACAGATACATCTTTTGCTGGCTATCGAATAGGTGAAGAATTATTAAATATCGGAACGACCACAGCTGTGGGAAGGACTAATTTAATTTCTGGTTCTTTGATGTTCGACGGCAATTCTATTTTGAATACCTATATTGAAGTTGATCTAGCAACTTTGAAGAGTGATGAATCTCGACGTGATCGTGCTTTACAGACACGTGGATTAGAAACAAATACTTATCCGATTGCAACTTTTACTCTAACCGAACCTATATCAATAACTTCTTTGCCAGAAAATAATCAACCTGTAAGCACAGATGCTAATGGAATCTTAAACTTGCATGGAGTATCTAAAGATGTGGTTATCAATCTTACCGGTACTTATATCGATAATGCTGTAGTCGTTGTTGGAAGTGCACCTATACTGCTAACTGATTACAATATTGAAGCGCCTCTAGGGCGCCGTGTACTTTCGATAGAAGATGAAGGTGTAATCGAATTTCAGGTTGTGTTCCGAAAAGAATAATTCTGTGCAGGCGTTATGCTACGTAAATTTTTCCCGGATGTCTATGAAGGTTGGATAGTTGTAGGCTGTGCAGGTTGCATAGTTATGGCATTAGGTGCGATCTTTTTCTACGGATTCGGAACTATTTATAATGAAGTTCGTGCTGAGTTTGGATGGGATAATGCTGATACTGCACTTGCTTTTTCATTAAGAAATGAAGT
>JAKUNM010000007.1:0-16208 GCA_022451865.1 Dehalococcoidia bacterium | reverse complement strand
AGTAGGCGGTATGGGTGCAGTTCTTGTTGGAATTGCGATCGATAGAATCGGTGCACGTATTGTATTGTTTGTAGGCATTTTAATGACCGCATCTGGGGTCTTCATAATGTCCTATATGTCTGAAATATGGCATTTTTACGTGATAATGATCTATATAGCACTAGGATCTAGTGCGGCTGCAGGTCAAGTTGGTCTTACTGCAATAGCAACTTGGTTTCGTGATAGACGTACATTTGCAATGTCTATTATGACTTTAGGCGGTGGGATTGGTGGACTTTTTGTAGTAATTATTGCATGGATAGTCGAATTTGCTGGTTGGAGGGATGCACTACGTGTACTCGCATTATTCATGTTTATTTTGGGTTTTTCATTGGCAGGTAATGTCCGTACCCGTCCACAAAATCATCACCAACCATTAGATGGTAAAAAAAATAACACACTCCAAAATTCGACTGATAATTTACCTGAACCTATTGATACAGGTGTTTCTGTAAAAGAAGCATTAAGAAGTCGTGCATTTATATTTTTATCGATTGCATTGATGGGCAGTTCTTTTGGTTTTGTGGCTATTGTTGTACATCAAATACCTTATTTTGAAACACAATTAGGTATGTCGAAATCAATGGCTGGTAGCACAATCGCGATATTTACAACCTTTTCAATTATTGGTCGTTTTGGATTTGGTTGGATGGCGGACAAAACATCCAAACAATTCATGTTAATGATTGCGATCCTTTTACTTGCAAGTGGGTTGATTATACTTGGTTTTTCACAGAATTTTTGGATTGCGTTGCTTGGAATTATTGTAGCTGCACCAGGATTCGGTGGCACAATACCACTCGCTCCTTCTATGACGGCAGATTATTTTGGTACAAAATATTTCGGTACTATTAATGGGTTATTGCGATTTGTATCCACTACTGGATCGGCAACCGGCCCTTGGGTTGTGGGGAAGTTAGTTGACATAAATGGTGACTATGTAATTGGATGGTTTGTTTCTGCGGCTGTCGTTCTAATACTAGGTATTCCAAGTATATTAATGTTAGGGAAGGCTTCCGCCTTACAATCATCACAAATACAAAATACTGTGTAGATAAAATCTTTCAATGCGTTCTTCACTCCTTTATGATGGTTTCATAGAAATTCTCCTCAGATAAGTAGGTATTCTATGGATGGACCTCTCACTGGTATAAAGATATTAGATTTCACACGATTCCAAAATGGACCTCATGCGACTGTCATGCTTTCTGATATGGGCGCTGAAATAATCAAAATTGAACGCCCGGGAGAAGGTGATCCTGGTCGAGCTTTAGGCCGTGAAGAAGATGGATTTTGTGCATATTTTGAAGCATTAGATCGTGGCAAAAAATCTATGACCATTGATCTTGCTAAAGAAGAAGGTGCACTAATCATACGTAAACTTTTAGAAGAAGTTGATGTATTAACTGAAAATTTTCGTCCAGGACTTTTAGATAGTTTAGGCTTTGGATATGAAGATGTTCGTCAAATCAACCCTCAATTAATCTATGCAGTTAATAGTGGGTTCGGACCAGAAGGTGACTGGGCACCTCGAGGATCGTTTGACATTGTCACTCAAGGAATGACTGGTGCAATGATAGGTCAAGCTGGTGGACCAGGAAATACTCCTATTCAAATACCGTGGGGGCTTGCAGATCAAGTTGGGTCGATGATTTTCGCATACGGAATCATGGCCGCTATTGTTGCTCGAGAGCGCTATGGAATTGGTCAGAAACTCGATACTTCTCAAATGGGTGCGATGACAACATTGCAAACTCTAAGTATCCAGCGATATTTACATTCGAATTATGAACCAACTAGTAAAAAACTTAATCCGGTTTTTCACTCGTATGCAGATTCTAATGATAATTGGTTAACGATAGGAGTACTTACTCCTAAGCATTGGCCTTTGCTTTGTGAAGCAATAAACAGGACCGATTTGATTACGAATGAAAAGAGTGCAGATCCTTTTGCCAGAATGACAAATGCAGTATGGTTGCAAAAAGAATTAGCTGAAAGTTTCGTAAAGAATACACGTCAATATTGGCTCGATGAATTGATAAAACTTGATGTACCATGTGGTCCTGTATATAGCTATTCAGATGTAGCAGAAGAAGATCAATTTTGGCTTAATGGATACTTAACTAATTTAGACCATCCAAATTTCCATGATCATCGAACAGTAGGATCTCCTATTAAATTGAGCGCAACCCCAACTGATCTTCAAGGACCTGCGCCAGAGCTAGGTCAACATACTGAAGAAATTTTACTTAAACTTGGGTATAATTGGGAACAAATCACAGAACTACGAGATGCACGAGTTATCTAATTTATTAGACAACGAGCAAGAATAGTTACACAATCAATGTATGAGTGATAAGTAATTTTATAAATTTTTTATTTAAGAGGCTCCCCATGCTAGCTATTTTGCATCCTAATATTGATGAATCAAGTGATGAATATAAACTTACCTGGGACACACTGGAACGCTTACCAGGTATTGATCTAAAAATTCATACTATTCAAGGAAAAGAACAAAAACTTACTGAAATTTACCTATTAGGAAATACTCAAACTGTAGATATTGAACTAGTCAATTCGTTGCCTGCTGTTGAAAGAGTTGTTCGTATTTCAGATGAATATAGAGTACTTGGACGTCATGCTGATACCCAAAGACAGACAGGATTCTCGTACAACGGAATAGAATTTAATCAAGAAACATTAAATGTTTTTCCAGGACTCTGTGCTGTTGATAATCCTGAAAATGTTGAAACTATGATGAAAACTCTTCAAGAATTGGGGCACACGACGACACGGATGGGTGCTTATAAACCTCGTACGAATCCTTATTCTTTTCAAGGACATGGAAAAGATTGTTTACCCTATGTTTTTGAACTAGCTGGTAAATATGGGATTAAAGTTGTTGCAATGGAAGTAATGGATAGTTCTGAAATTGATGAAATTGATGAAGCTCTTGAACAAGCAGGTAACCCCACAGGTGTAATGCTACAAATCGGAACACGAAATAGTCAAAATTTTTCATTACTGAAAGCAGCTGGTCGTCAGCATAAATATCCAGTTCTAGTAAAACGTGGTTTTGGGATTACATTAAATGAATCTTTAAACGCAACCGAATATCTTGCTTCTGAAGGAAACACACAGGTAATTTTCTGTTTACGAGGTATGAAGAGTGAATTTGGGGCACCGCATCGTAACATGGTTGATTTTGGTCACGTTCCAATTATTAAGCGATTAACAAGAATGCCAGTATGTATTGATCCTTCACATTCAGTAGGCACAAGAGCAATTGCACCAGATGGAATACTCGATATAGCTCATGTTACTGCACAAGGTATTACCGCAGGAGCGAATATGGTGTTGGTTGATTTTCATCCAAATCCCGAAGAAGCACTTGTTGATGGTGCTCAAGCGTTAAAATTGACAGAATTACCTCAATATTTGGAAGATGTCACACTTGCTTGGGAAACTTATAAGAAGCGTCTACAAATATGGGCCTAACTACACAATTTAATCGATAACAAATTGTTTTAACACGCTTGTTAGTTGCAGTGATTATACTAAAACGCTATGTTCCTAGAGGAGATAATAGTGACTATAGAAACATTAAATGAACCCACATCTCGTATTGTGAATGTTGCAGGTTTGGACATCAATATTCGTGAATCAGGTGAAGGTAAACCTTTAGTAATACTACACCGAAGCACAGGGTATTTAGAATGGGATTCATTCGCTAATAAATTATCCGAATCTTTTCACGTGATTTATCCAGATTTACCAGGATTTGGTAATTCAGAACGCCCAGATTGGGCACGCGAATCCCGAGATTTATCAATTGTGATGGTGGAATTATTCAAAGTTTTAGATATTAAAGATATTACCTTAGTTGGATTAGGACTGGGAGGATTCATAGCAGCAGAATTAGCAACTATGAATCAGGAACGATTATCCAATATTGTGCTAATTAGTCCCGCAGGAATTAAACCTGATGAAGGTGAAATATTAGATCAAATGTTAATTGAGCATGCTGACTATATACGCCATGGACTTGCAGATCCTTCTCATTTTGAAAATAAATTTGGTGACGAAGTGCATCCTGATATACAAGATATATGGGAATTTAGCCGAATAATGACGGCACGAATATCCTGGAGTCCATATATGTTTAATCGAAGACTTCCCCATTTACTTAACATAATCACGGTCCCGACATTAATAATTTTTGGAAATAGTGATACTGTTATTCCGTATACAGTTGGCCAACAATTTATAAATAACTTAAGTAACGGTCAACTAAAGGTAATTGATGGCGGTGGTCATCTCATAGAATGGGAAATGCCCGATAAAATTAGTGAGTTAATTGTAGGGCATTCCAGTTAAATTAGGAGTTTACGATGTTAATAGGACGATTTACAGAAAGACCCTACCAAGATCCTAGTTCAGGATATTTTGGTGCAACTGGTCGTAGCATCCAAGATCTCTCTATTAGTAATGGCGAATATGACCCACGTTTAGGTTCAGAACTTTACAATCGTTATCTTGATGAACAAGTTGCAGCTGAAGAAGCCGGTTTTGATGCAATTATGCTGAATGAACACCACTCCACACCTTTTTGTATGGGCGGAACAGTAAATACAGAAGCTGCAATATTGGCACGTATCACAGATAAAGTAAAAATAGTGATCAATGGTAATGTCCTTCCCATTTGGGACGATCCACTATGGTTAGCTGAAGAACTTGCGACGATCGATATGATTTCCAAAGGCCGACTTGTCACAGGTTGGGTTCGAGGCACAGGAAGGGAAAGTGTCGCCCATAATGCACCGCCACCATTTAACTGGGAACGTTTTCAAGAAGCACATGACTTCATCATCAAAGCATGGACAACTCCAGGACCTTTTCGTTGGGAAGGTGAACATTACGATTTTCGTTACGTGAATCCATGGATGCGCCCTTATCAAAATCCACATCCGCAAATAATGATTCCTGGAGTCGTTAGTAAAAATACAGTGAAATGGTCTGCTGAGCATCGCTATCCCTATTTAATGCTTGCTACACGCTTAGAACCCACAAAAGCATCCTTTGATTATTATCGTGAAGTTGCACATGAATCTGGGTATGAAGCTGGTCCGCAGCATTTAGGCTATTTATTCAAAGTACATGTTGATGAAACTGAAGAACTTGCCTATGAGACTGGCAAAAAATTCCTTGATGGACCAGGTAACATTTTCCTTGAGGGATCACGTGGTACAGCTTCGCCAGTTTTACAAAACTTACCAGGACTAACCGATCGAAAAAACTTGCTCCCAACAGGTGAAGTTGGATTTGTGGCTGCTTCACGTGGTCGTAGTGCTGCTGATGTTGCTCGCGATAATAACTCTGAGAAGCCTGATTCACGTAATGTTCGTGCTGCTCAAACTCAGGCAACCTTAGCTGATTATGATACACAACTTGAAAATTATACGATTATTTCTGGTACACCTAAGACAGTTATACCTAAGATTCGTCACGTACTTGAGACGTTGCGACCCGGGACTATTTTCTTCTGGGATGGTGACGGTGCAATGACTCATGATGATTCAATGCGTAGCCTTCGCTTGATGGGGTCGGATGTTATTCCTGCTGTAAAAGAAATGGCTAAAGAACTTGATCTTCCTGGATCATTTGAAATTGATACTCAAACTAATGAACCCTATAATTCTACACCTGCGATAGCTGAAGTTGCAGGTGGAGGTGCATAAAAATAACTCCACTACGCTAATTATGCGTACATTACATAATGTAAAATAATTACTCATGGAAAAATTTGATGTAATTATAATTGGCGGAGGACCCGCAGGATCTACTGCTGCAACACTTATTGCACGTCAAGGTAAGTCTGTAATTTTAATCGAAAAAGAGTATTTTCCACGTGATCATATTGGGGAGTCTTTATTACCAGCAAGTTTACCTATATTAGAAACACTCGAAGTCCATAATGAAATTGAAGCTGCTGGTTTTCTAAAAAAATACGGTGCAACGATGGTTTGGGGTGCATCACCAGATCCATGGAGTTGGTATTTTTCCGAAACGAACCGAAAATACACACATTCTTATCAAGTAGTCCGCTCAACTTTTGACCAAATCTTATTAAATAATTCTATTAAGGCAGGTGTGGATGTTCGAGAAGGACATCAAGTTACAAAAATACATCATGAAAATAATCATGTATCGGGTATCGAAATTAAAACACCAGACAACATAACAATCGATTTAATAGCACCAATTACCATTGATGCCAGTGGGCAATCGGCAATAATTGCTCGAAATATGGATTTATTAGTGTGGGATGATTTTTTTCAAAATCTAGCAGTTTATGGCTATTTTAATAATGCCAAACCATTAAATATGCCTGACGAAAATAATATTTTTATCGAAGCCCATTCTGAAGGATGGAATTGGTTAATTCCATTACATACGGGGAGTGTTAGTGTTGGAGTGGTGGTTGATTCCAGCAAAGCTGCACAAGAACTTTATGGAGCTGACTTAGAAGCATTTCTTAATAAATATGTCGCTTGTTCACCACATATTGCTGATCTTCTTTCGAATGCAACCTTAAACACACCACCGCAGGCTGTTCGCGATTGGTCATATGCAGCAAATTCATTTGTTGGTGATGGATATATACTTGTAGGTGATGCTGCATGCTTTATTGATCCGTTATTTTCATCAGGTGTACATTTGGCAATGAATGCGGGCGTACTAGCTTCTGCATATGTTAATACTCTCTTTTTGGATAAAGCATTAGCTTTGGAGTCAAGGGCAATTTATACGAAATTATATCGGCAACAGTATGAACATTTCCGTGAACTAGCCAAATTATTTTATTCGTCGAATCGCACAACCGATTCATATTTTTGGGAAACCCGAAAACTGACACCTGATGCGTTTGATCTTCCTGCGCGAACTGCTTTTATTAATGCGGTAGCTGGTCAGCCTGCAAAAGGATATGAACGTGTTGTTATCGATCAAGGAGAAGCTCCTGATTTTATCGTGAATGCAATTAGGCAGATTGAAGATGATCGCAATCATAGACAATTAGAAATTGAAACTTACATACAGAATTTTCATAACTGTATACCTAAGCTGGACACTGAAGTTACATTAAAAAATGAACCGATATTAGACGATGATCAATTTATTAAAAACTATGTTATTTATACAAAAAATCGAACTATTGGTTATCCGGTAAGTAATCTAATTGCTGCATCATTCCCATATATTGATGGCATAAATACAATTGAAACGATTGTCCATGAAATTAGTATTGAATACGG
Source organism: Dehalococcoidia bacterium (assembly GCA_022451865.1). Lineage (GTDB taxonomy): Bacteria > Chloroflexota > Dehalococcoidia > UBA2979 > UBA2979 > UBA6955. The sequence continues at coordinate 8,856 of JAKUNM010000007.1, read as the reverse complement.
CATTGATACAGATACAATCATTCCTTCGATTACAGATGCTTTTAAGATTATGTATATTGATGGAATTCTTGAAACTTTTATCTTATAAAGTATTGTAATTACCTAACGCAGGAGGCTGTATGTCGAAGTACGAAACACTAATTGTAGAAAAAGAGCGTGGAAGAGCTCGTATTACCTTAAACAGGCCCGAAAAACTGAATGCACTTTCTAAAACACTACAACGTGAATTACGTGAAGCACTTTGGGATGCAGATGCGGATCAAAGTGTACATGTTGTTATTTTACGGGGTGCGGGTAGATCTTTTTGTGCAGGATATGATCTCACTCCAGAACGTGATTTAGCAGGTGAAACACATGATTCATCAGATCAATATGCCAAAGTTTATAGAGCAGATCCATATGCCGATAGATCAAATACTTCATATCGTAATGCCCAATTAGCGGGAACAAATTCTTCTTTTGATGATGATTCTTGGCGCCTTGAAGAAGCACAAAGGGATCGGATGACAATTTTTGATATGCACAAACCGGTTATAGGACAAGTACATGGATATTGTGTCGCAGGTGGAACCGACCTTGTCTTATTATGTGACTTAGTCATTGCCGCAGATGATGCACAAATAGGATTCCCACCAGTTCGTGCGATGGGTGGCCCACCTGCACATATGTGGACTTATCTCGTTGGTCCACAATGGGCAAAATATATGTTATTGACAGGTGAATTTTTATCCGGACAACAAGCTGCAGAAATAGGCCTTATATTAAAATCTATTCCCTACGATCAACTTGAAGAGACTGTGGAAGAAATTGCTGATCGAATGGCAATGATACATCCTGATTTCCTCACTGGTAATAAAAGATCAGTTAATCTTGCTTTAGAATTACAAGGTGCACGTACTATGCAACGTATTGCGGCTGAGATGGATGCACGTATGCATACATCAATTGGTATGGATGATTGGCGAACTCGTAATAGTGAACAAGGATTAAAAGAAGCTTTAGCGTGGCGCGATGGACGCTTTAGAGATCTAAATCAGCGCCGTGAATGGCAACAGGAAAACTGGGATGAAGGTCCTCGAAGTTAAGTACTATCCTCGAGGTAACCCTAATCCACGTGTAGCGATAATATTTCGCTGAATTTCAGAAGTACCCGCCGCAATTGTCGAGGGAACTGAACGCACATAATTTTGTGTAAAAACCCCATCAAGTGGTGCATAGTCATTTGGTGGATCGTTATAAGTATTCCGATCATCATCGTCATGCCCCCAGAATTGTGCGTACATTCCTAATACTTGAGTTCCAGTACGCGCAATATTTTGATTTAACTCCGAATTAAATAATTTAGAAGTCGACGCCTCATAATTGGGTATTTGACCAGCAGACTGCATAGAAATAATTCTAAAACTGAAATTAAATTGCACTTCAGTACGAATATAACAATCAGCAACTTGATGACGTAAGCCAGCAGATTCCCCTAATCGATGTCGATCACTACCTTCATCTGAATGGACATAACTAATTAATTTCTCAATAGATTTACGGCATGAGATAGCGCCAGTGATATTTGAACGTTCAAAATCTAATAAAGTCGCACCGACGTACCAACCTCTATCAACCTCACCTACTACATTGGATGCAGGCACACGGACATCTTCAAAAAATGTTTCGTTAAAGTGGTGATGCCCACTCATGTCAATAAGCGGGCGGATCGACAAACCAGGTATGCCCATCTGCATCAACAGAAATGAAATACCTCGATGTTTTGGAGCTTCAGGATCAGTTCTTGTTAAGACGTACAGCCAATCTGCATATTGAGCACCGCTCGTCCAAATTTTTTGACCATTTACAACATAATCATCTCCGTCGCGGACAGCTCGAGTTTGGAGGGATGCGAGGTCAGACCCTGATCCTGGTTCAGAATAACCTTGCTGCCAATTAACTTCACCCGACAAAATTTTCGGTAAATGTTCAGCTTTTTGTTCATCAGTACCATGGACAATCAATGTCGGCCCGAGCTGACTTACACCTTGGCCTCCAACCGAGGGTGCGTCCGCGAGAGTCATTTCTTGTTTAAAAATAAATTGCTCAACAGGTGATAGTCCGGCTCCACCATATTCACTTGGCCAATGCGGTGCGACCCAACCACGATCTGCAAGCACGCCTTGCCAATCAACAGCACGTTGCCGTATCACAGGATCATCTGACTTACGGTCCTGTACCCAATCACCACCTTTTTCCTTATAGGCTTCAGGTAACCCTTTTTCGATTACATCTTTTACTTGACTGCGAAATGCTGCTTGTTCAGGGTTGTCTTGCCAGTCCATATCGTATCCTTCTGAAAGATCTATATTCAATTGATAATAATCTACCACATATTGCATCAAATTATTGCTGTTTATATCTGCGAGATAATGTTAAGAGGATTAAAGGAAAAATTAAAATTCCAATAATTCCAATCACAATCAAAACAAAGGGGTCAACTTGGAAAAAATCATCGATTGCATTATGTATCCATTCAGCTAGTGTTGGATCAATGCCCTCATCATGATGGAGTAGATAGTTAAATAATTGCATATTTAGGTAGATACTTCATTTGCTAGGTCGGGGTCAATTTTTTGCACATACCTTACAGATACAGCTTTTTCATGTATCGACCATGCTACAAAAGCAGCTGCAAATAGTAGTAAGGCGCTTCCAAGATATACAGTATCGTATGATTGCCATTGATCGAATGCCATTCCATATATCAATACTGCAGCTGCACCACCTAACTGATGTGCCATCAATATTATCGAACCCAATGTGCCCATTGTTTTTATGCCGTAGACATCTGCAGTTAATGCTGTTGTCAATGGCACAGTCGCTAGCCATGACGCACCACCAATTATTGCAAATGTCCATAGCCCTATCGATCCAGGGAAAATTACAAGTGTGATGAAAGCAATCCCGCGTACAAAATATACGAATGAGAGCAAATTTTTTCGTTGCATACGATCTGAAATTGGACCTACCATCAATACCCCGATAGCATTAATTCCACTTAATAAACCAAATCCCCAAGCAGCTGTACTGGGCGAAATACCTTCTGAACCGGCCCAATATATGAAATGCACTGAAATCGATTGTGTTGTAACGCCACAAACTACATACGCTCCTGCTATTTGCCAAAGTGGCCATGTGCGCAAAGATTTTTGCCATTTTGTTACTGTTAATGGGCTTTCTGGTAGTTTTCTTGCATTTAAAGAATCACTATCTTTTGACTCTTCTCCATCAGGTTGCAAATTCATTGAAGATGGATCATCAGACACAATAAACCATATGAGAGGTAAAGCAATAACAAGCGTGAAGATACCAGAGACAATCCATGCCGTTTGCCAACTGAATTCAATCATAATGTAGGTAAGTAATGGAACTAAAATTAAACCACCAATAGAACCACCTAAAATAACTACTGACATAGCTGAACCGCGTTTTTTGTGAAACCAACGCGCAACTATAGTCCCTGTAATTGATGGTCCTAAACCTGATCGGACTGAACATATAACAACTCCAAAAACAGCGAGTAGCATCCAAACATTACTGACAAAAGCCATAGCAATAAATGCTAAGCCCATGATTGCTGTGGAAATCAAAACAATCCGCCGCCCGCCCCATTTATCAGTACACATGCCGATAATGGGCAATGTTATACCATTTAATAATGCACCAATTGAAGCTGCTAAAGATATTTGACCTACACTTACCCCCCATTCAGTTTCCCAAGTCCTTACAAAAATACCAAAAGCTTGCCCGACACCTACTACCAAAAAGGCGGTGAAAAACATTGCTGATACAACGTACCATCCGTAAAAAAGGTTAGGATTGTTAGACTTACTTTGCATATCGAGTTATACCTTCTTTAGAAAAGAGGTCCACCTTCATCAATAATTGTGCCATTTAATGCAATTTGAGTAGGACGTTCTTCACAATAAATTTCAGATTCGCATTTATTAAATGAAAACACAGGTTGTTCGCTGGAAGTATCTTTTTCGAAATGAATATGCCAGGTGCCTGTAATATTGTTTTTATGGCCTTTAGCTATTTCCGATTGCAAAATTTCAATTAAACTTTCAATTTCTTTAGTACCCATGTATTCCTACCTATCAATATTTCGTGTAAATATTTTTCCATTCATTAAAACTGTTTCTACTGTATCTCTCTCATACAATATACTGGTATCTGGAGGGAAAGAAGTGAGTGTAGAAGAAAAGTACAACAGAGGAAATTATTTTGAAGATCTATTTATTGGTCGAGAAATGATTCATGCTACACCGAGAACAATTACTGAAGGTGATCAATCCTTTTATATCGCTCTTACCTCATCAATGTATCCACTGTTTTGTAACGCAGAATTTGCTCGATCAATTGGGTTTAAACGTGAACTCATAAATGACTTGCTCACATTCCATATAGTTTTTGGAAATTCAGTACCTGATATATCCTTGAATGCTATAGCTAATTTAGGCTATGGCAATATGAAATTTGGTGTCCCCGTCTATCCGGGAGATACGATTACGACTACTACTATCGTCATTGGACAAAAAGAATCAAGTTCAGGAGATACAGGCGTTACCTGGGTTCAGACCAAGGGAGTTAATCAACACGACCAAGAAGTTTTATCATTTATACGTTGGGTTTTAATGAATAAAAAGGAGCCCCAAAATATAACATCCCTTGATTCAGTTCCTGAAATTATTGAGTCGGTACCTTCAACTGAATTTTATATACCAGATGCATTGGATCTTTCTCAATTTGATCCAATTTATACCGGTGGACAATGGTTCTGGGAAGATTATGAAATTGGTGAGCGCGTACATCATGTTGAAGGAGTTGCAATTGAAGAAGCAGAGAGTCAAATGGCTGCTCGACTTTATCAAAATACTGCCCGGGCACATTTTAACGCACATGCCTTAACCAATTCACGGTTTGGCAAACGTGTTATATATGGAGGACATGTTATTTCAATTGCGAAAGCACTTAGCTTTAACGGATTTGAAAATGTATTGAAGATCCTAGCATTTAATTCAGGTAATCATACAAACCCTTCATTTGCTGGTGATACTATATATGCATGGACAGATGTAAAAGATAAATTCACATTATCGAGAAATGATGTTGGAGCGCTGCGGTTAAATTTAATTGCAGTAAAAAATCTTGACCCATTAAAAGAGGAAATACCTATACGCATCAATCAAACTAATGGACGAAGTGCTTATCATGAAAATGTAGTTTTAGATCTTGATTACACCGTGTTAATTCCACGAAAGAGATGATTAAATATAGGAGCTTTTATGACAACTATTTCTAAAAATATTCTTCAAACTGCACGTGAATTAGTCAATACCTGTCAATATATTATCGATTCAGCTCTCGAACATTCATCCGTGATTACTGAAAATGGTCGTCGTATTGATGATTATCAAATCCATACAGAACGGCTAGCTTACCTTGCAACACAAGTTCGTGCCGCGCATGAATTAGCTTCATATGCGGAACGTCTAGATTCTAACGGTCAATCTGATTCATTGCAGCATGAATATGCGTACATATATAGCGCTGAAGTAGCAAATACATTGCGTTCACAAATTAATGCAGCTTGGGAAGATTTTGGCTTGGATACAAACCACCAATCAATGCTTGATGCCCCTGAATTTATAAATGCTATACGTGATGGATTAAATGAATTACGTATTCGTGAGATCGGAAAAGCCAATATTGAAGCATATGGTACAAACACATGTGAATTGGAAGATGAAACTGCAACATTAATACGTGATATGACTAGAGAATTCGCTAAGAATGAAGTAATACCCATCGCACAAGATATTCACCGGCAAAATCTGTTAGTTCCAGATAGCTTAATTGACAGTTTTAGTGAACAAGGTTTTTGGGGATCTTCCATACCTGTTGAATATGGTGGAACGGGTATGGGTGACTTACCTATGATAATTATGACTGAGGAATTATCTGCTGCATCACTTGCGTCTGCTGGCTCACTCACAACACGGCCTGAAATTATTTCGCGTGCACTACTTGCAGGTGGAACAGAACAGCAGAAAGAATATTGGTTGCCACGCATTGCTTCCGGGGAAGAGATTTGCGCTGTCGCAGTAACTGAACCTGATACGGGATCAGATGTTGCATCTTTACAACGTAAAGCCGAACCTTATGAACGTGAAGGTCAAAAAGGATGGCTTATTAATGGTGCCAAAGCTTGGAGTACTTTCTCTGGTCGTGCAAGTATAATTGGTCTTCTTGCTCGCACAGGATCTGTATCTGATGGCAATCGAGGTTTATCTCTCTTCATTATTCCTAAAGATACGTTTTATGGTGAATCTTGGGATTATAAAAACCCTCAAGGTGGTACTCTCTCTGGAACAGCTAATCCAACCCCTGGATATCGTGGAATGCATTCTTTTACTCTTACATTTGAAGACTTTTGGGTTTCACATGAAAATCTTGTGGGTAAAGACGAAGGTGTCGGAAAAGGTTTCTTTCTTCAAATGGGTGGTTTTGCTGCAGGTAGACTCCAAACAGGAGGAAGAGCGTGTGGCCTTGCACAAGCATCTCTTGAAAAAGTATGTCGTTACGTACAACAAAGATCTCAATTTGGATCTTTGTTGAAAGACTTTCAACTTACTCAGTACAAAATTGGTCGTATAGCAACACTTATCGCTGCAGGGCGTCAATTAACTTACGCGGCAGCACGTACATTTGATACACGTGCTGTAGAGCCTGCAATGTCAAAACTTCTGACCTGTGATATCGCAGGTGAAGTTTCACGCGAGGCACAATTGCTTCATGGCGGTTGGGGATACTCTGAAGAAGATGAAATATCTCGCCATGTAATTGATGCGATCGTATTACCCATTTTTGAAGGAACAAAGCCAATTCTTGAATTACGAGTTATTGGCAGGTCAATATTGAGTAATCGGTAATCATTATTAGTAGTAAATATTATGAAATATAAAAAGTTAGTCAGTTTCAGCATTACTTTGCGGTAATGCCGCAACGTATTGCTCAATATAATTCACATCATTTCCTGCACGCTCGACAACAGTAAGTAAATCACTTTGCAAGCTGACCTCTTCAAGTTGTTCATCAACAAACCATTGCAACATTCCACGCGCAAGATGATCATTTTCATTAATTGCTTGATCCATGAGTTTATTGATTGCTTTGGTCACATTAATTTCACTATCTAGTGCAGTTTTAACCGCTTCTGTAAGTGATGCAAAATCATGTTTTTGTTTCTCAATAGCAGGTATTTCAATAACGCCACCTGCCTCGGTTACATAATCAAGCACTTTTTTTCCATGAAATCTTTCTTCGGTTGCCTGCTCACGATAAAGTGCGGTTAATTGAGGTAATGCTTGTCGCTCAAAATATGCAGATATCAAATCATATTGAATTGCAGCACTATATTCGCGTCCTACTTGTTCACCTATTGCAGTTGCCATTCCAGTACTAATCAGCATAAGCATACCTTCCACGAATAAAATTACATTATTATTGTACAATATTATTCTACCCAAATCTGCGTTGAGTTTTGAAGTGGATAATTTATGAGTCCTATTATTGTCGGTGCACATGTCTCTTCATCTGGTGGTATTTATAATGCAATTGATAATGCAAAACTAATTGAAGCTGAGGCAATTCAAATATTCCCGAGTGCTCCACAGATGTGGAGAATGACTCAACATAAACCAGAGGTAATCGAAAAATTCAATAAACTTTATGCTGCATCAGACTTAAAAGAAATATGGATACATAATATTTACTTAGCAAACCTTGCAGCTGATACAGCTGAACATCTTAAAAAATCTATCGATTCAGTTCTTCATGCACTGAATCTTGCTAAACAGATAAATGCAAATGGAGTGGTTCTACATACTGGCTCTCATAAAGGTAAAGGGTTTGAAAATGTAGTCGATCAAGTCGTTAGTGCACTTGAAGAAATTTTGGACCGTTCTTCTTCATCGACAATTCTTGCTTTAGAAGATATGGCAGGTCAGGGTGGTACTATTGGCACTACATTTGAAGAATTAGGGATTTTATTACAACGCGTAAATTCTTCACGATTAAGGGTATGTCTCGACACTTGCCATGCTTTTGCTGCAGGGTATGATATACGCGATCGAAAGTCTGTATCTTCTGTTATTCAACAATTTGACAATACAATAGGCCTTGAAAATTTAGCCGTAATACATGCGAATGATTCAAAAGTTGATCTAGGTGAGCAAAAAGATCGACATGAAAATATTGGCCAAGGGTACATTGGCACCTTAGGTTTTGAAGAAATGATCCACCATTCAGGATTTGCAGGAAAGGCATTCATACTTGAAGTGCCAGGTTACCCAAATACTGACACCGGGAAATCGAATGGGCCTGATCAGATCAATATCGATGAACTTAAACGAATTCGCAGTCTAAAAAAATAGTTAGGAACGTATTTTTCTCGATTGACCAGCCATAGAATAAAATTCATCTTCCCAAAATAAAATTTCGCCTATTACTGCCGGTGTAAGTGCACCTTCTTTTAACGGGACACCTTCAGCTTCCAGAAATGGAATCAATTTTTCGGTCATCATCGTATGGCTCATTTCAGGATCATTTTCTGATGCGCGGATTTGAAGTTCAAATTCCATAATAAGATCCACAAGTTCAGCAGGAACAAATCCACCTAAATCTTCACTAACCATTTCTGCGATCCAGTCAGCGCCTTCTTCGGAAAGTTTTTTATCCATTGACATTATGATTAATCCTTAATTTCAAGATTCTGCATGAGTTCGCGCCATTCAGTTGCTGATATATCTT
>JAKUNM010000069.1 GCA_022451865.1 Dehalococcoidia bacterium | reverse complement strand
TTTATACTGATATCAATCGTGATGGTATGGAGGCTGGGCCTAATTTTGAAATGTATGAGAATGTAATTAAAAAAACATCTATAAATATTATTGCTGCTGGCGGTGTGACGTCATTGTCAGATGTTCTCAAACTTCGTGAATGTGGGATAGAAGCGGCAATTATTGGCAGGTCTCTATATACAGGCCAAATACAATTAGAAGAAGCTTTATCATTATAATTTTCGGAGATTATATTGCTTACTAAACGAATTATTCCTTGTTTTGATGTAGATCATGGCAGAGTTGTGAAAGGTATTTCATTTGTTGAATTACGTGATGCAGGTGATCCAGTTCAACTCGCAACTCAATATGATGCAAATGGAGCAGATGAATTAGTTTTTTTAGATATTACAGCCTCATCTGATTATCGTGATAGCGTGTATGACTTAATTGCCGAAACTGCTGATCAAATCTTTATTCCCTTAACAGTTGGTGGAGGTGTTCGTTCACCTGAAGATGTTCGAAAAATGTTAGAACATGGAGCTGATAAAGTATCAATCAATACTGCAGCTATTGAATCCCCACAAGTAATTAGTGATAGTGCTTATCGTTTTGGTCCACAATGTATTGTCATTGCTATGGATGCAAAAAAAATCGCAGATGACAAATGGGAAATCTATACTCATGGTGGTCGTAATGCTACCGGTATCGATGCTATTGAATGGGCACAACAAGCAACAGATCGTGGTGCAGGAGAATTATTGATTACTTCTATGGATACCGATGGTCATCAAGAAGGATATGATATCGATCTATTGCGTACTGTTCGCAATACAGTTCATGTGCCAATTATTGCTTCTGGAGGTGCAGGGACTCCTGAACACTTGTATGAGGCACTAACTGCTGGAGGTGCTGATGCTGTTCTGGCAGCTTCAATTTTTCACTTCGGTAAATATACGATTGAAGATTTAAAAAATTACCTGCAGGAACGTGGACTCCCTATGCGTCCAATGGAATAAATTTTTTATGATAAAGTAGCTTAAATTTAATTAGGTGAACCTATGAATAATATTCCGCTGATTCAAAATATTGAATTGACTCGATATGATATTCCTGTTGCGGATGTTGGCAAAGATCTTAGCTGGGCAATGGGTGCATTTTATGAGCCAGGTACTACTGGTTCACGCCGACTTTTAGGTATACGTATTAATACCAATAGTGGTGTTAACGGAGAATACATGAGTAGTGCACCAGGTACTTTTGAACAAATACAAAGTTTTGCCCCATTTCTCATAGGGAAAAATGCTACCAATAGAGAGCTTTTTTATAATCAAGCAAAAATTCTGTTGCGAAAACAAGATCGAATGGGGATAGGCCCAATTGATATCGCTTTATGGGATTTAGCTGGAAAATTATACGAAGCTCCAATTTATCAACTACTCGGAGGACATAGAGAAAAATTCCCTGCGTATGCCAGTACGTATCATGCTGATAGGTCAAAAGGTGGATTAAATAGCCCTGACGCTTATGCCGATTTTGCTCAGCAATGTCTCGAATTGGGCTATCAAGGATTTAAGATTCATTCATGGGCAGAGGTCGATATACAAAGAGAAATCGACACTGTTCATGCTGTAGGAAATATGGTTGGCGGACAAATGGCATTGATGATAGATCCATGCTGTGTATATGACACTTTCGCTGATACTTTAGCTGTCGGTCGAGCTTGTGATGAACAAGATTTCTATTGGTATGAGGACCCAATGCGAGATGGTGGGACATCTTTATATGCACATAAGCAACTAAAAAAAATGCTAAAAACCCCTCTTCTACAAGGTGAGCATCTTCATCTTGTAGAAGCACATACAGATATGGCTATAGCTGAAGCAACTGATTTTTGGAGAGCAGATCCAGAATATGATGGAGGTATCACAGGAGTTATGAAGATAGCTCATGCAGCTGAAGGTTTTGGCATGGATGTGGAGCTACATATTGCTGGGCCAGCTCAACGTCATTGTATGGCAGCTATGCGGAATTCTAATTTTTATGAAATGGGATTACTCCATCCAAAAATATCGAATTTAGTGCAACCACCGATATATTTATGTGGATATACGGACCAACTAGAATCGATAGATAGTAATGGATATGTGGAAGTACCTAAAGGTCCAGGTTTAGGTGTGGAATACAATTGGCCTTATCTAGAAAAATATAAATTAGATGGGTTGGTTATCGGATAGAATTTTCTGACCTATTCATCGATCGTATCCCCATGGAGATGATTAGAAAAACTACATGCTGACTAATAATTCTTGACTTCGTTGCTCTGCTTTTATCGAAAATTCATGTGCGAAGTATGAACTGAGGCCTGTGTATTGCTCGGGGTCAAGGAGTCCTAATATTTCTTCTTCCGTGAGCTGGTTTGCCACATCTGGCTCTTCTTGTAATGTTTCCGTAAATGGCCTTTGCTCATTAACTGATTTTTGTGCTGCTTCATATACTGCATCATGTGCTTTTTGGCGTCCCATTTTGTGACCTAATTCCAACATAATTCTCTCAGAGAGTATTAACCCTCCACTAAGATCGAGATTTTGTCTCATTTTATCCGGAAAAACCTTTAGACCAGAGAATATTTTAATTAGCGTGGTTGTGATTTGCCCCATCAATAAACATGTCCTGTCGATAGCTGAATTGATCATTACACTTGTGGCTGCATCTGCTTCATGTTCAGTTTGCATTGCCTCTAATGACATAGGGACAAAGGTTCTAATTTCTGATGCCCAGGCAATAATACTTTGACATAAACGCGGATTACGTTTCTGAGGCATAGTAGATGATCCGACAGCACCTACAGGAACAGGCTCTTCTGCTTCACCGAATTCCTGTTTCATCATGATATATATTTCACGAGATATTTTGCTGGCAGTAGCCGCAAGCATTGCAAGGAGAGTAATGTATTCAGTGAGATGATCTCCAATCACCCGCGAAGGCATTGTCATTGAACCCAATCCTAACTCTTTACCTATAAGTCTTTGTGTTTCAAGGCCTTCTATACCAACAGAGGCCATAGTTCCTGCACCTCCTCCGAGCATTGCAACAAAAATCCGTTCCTCACACTCTTGTAATCGATCAGTATGTCTAATTAATTCATCGATCCATACTGCTACTTTATAACCAAATGTTGCAGGAACAGCGTGTTGGCCGTGGGTTCTGCCTGGCATGGCATAATCTTTAGTTTCTTCTGCTAATTTCCCAAGTATATGGAGCAAGTTTCCTAGATCTCTTAAGTAACTGTCATGGCATTTTTTAATTAACAAAATTTTACCTGTTTGTGTAATATTCTGTGTTGTGGCA
>JAKUNM010000068.1 GCA_022451865.1 Dehalococcoidia bacterium | reverse complement strand
AGTTCTTCACGGAAACGTGCTGTAATGAACAAAATATAATCAGTACCAGTTCCAAAAAGTACAACTGTCATAATTCCAGTTGTTTGACCACTAATCGGGAAGTTAAATTGATCTACTACCCAAGCACCTATTCCACCAGCTACTTGGAAAACAATTGCGACTCCAATTAAAGGAATCACAGCAACAATGGGCGATCTATATATAATAATGAGTAATGTAAGAACTAAGAGAATAGTGACGATCAAAAGGAATCCATCTATTTGTGTAAAAACTTTAACAAGATCAACGATTAACCCTCCAGGACCTCCCACGGCAATATCGACATCTAACGAATCAAATCGCATCAATTGTTCGCGAATAATTATAATACTTTCAGAAAACTCACTTTCAGCTGGCTCACCAGTTATTTCAACAACAATATTCATCGTTGTTTTATCTTGGGAAATAAGACTGGTTGCTAAATTAGGTGAAAGTGAAGGTGATAATACTTGTTGGATATTGTCAGGAGCTTCAATACTCGTAAGCCATTGTGTTAGATCACGTTCAGCTAAGAATACTTCATTTGATAACCCTTGATCGTTGTGGAATACAATGATTGTTGGCGTTCCATCACTTGGGAATTTTTTCTGCGCTAATTCAAAAGCATTTGTCGATTCAGCATTGGCAGGAAGGAAAAGTACCTGATTATTTTCTTGAACTTGATCCAATCTTGGTAAGGAGGAAATTAGGATTCCTGCGCCTATTAACCAGATAACCACCGTAATCCATTTTCCCTTTTTGCTACACGCAAAGTCTGTAAGAATATTTGTCATCTAGTTATCTTACGTTGGATTTTGCAAAGATTCTTCTCGAATTTCCACATGAGTTAACAAAAAATCTCTTGCTAAACGAATAAATTGTCCAGTGGTGTCTGCGATAGCTACTATTATTTCTTCTGACAGATTTATTGACATGGTAATTTGTTCACCATCTTGCGAGTAATTAAGAAGATGAATAGTCATTGGTGAAGAACTATCGATAAATACATTAGGATTACCGCTACTATGCAATTGAATTAATTTATTATGGCGAGGCAGATCAACAATTGATGATAATTCTGATGCACTTTCAATTGCCCTTTCATCGATACCCATTTTTCGAATTAATGTTTCCGGAGGGGTCTCTATCACATCTCCACAAAAAACATCCCATTGGTCAGATTTAGGTAATGAGTAAGTCAAAGCTTTGGATACATTAACGGTTCTTTTTGTTAAAGCGTTGAATACTGCCACTAGCCTTTGTGCAGATTCACTAAGATCGGATAATAATCTTAAGCCTAGAAGATTTCTTTGGCTTGTTTCTGCGAGGAATAATCTTTCAAGTAGCGCGTCTGAAGAAACCTCGATGCTTCGAAGTGTTAAATCAGAATATTGTCGTAAAAAAATGATTTCATTTTGGCCGTTGTCGAAATCACTTAACATGATAGTTCCAAATTTTTATTTAAAGTATATGAAGTGTTTAAATTATTTGAATTCTCACTAATTCTCATAATTGATTACTTGATTCACCAAACTTCCTAAACCAGTTATTTCTATACGTATAGTATCTCCTGGAACTAGCCATTCTTGAGGCTCTCGTGCTTGCCCTACGCCTGCTGGAGTGCCTGTAAAAATTACGTCACCAGGTTCTAATGTAAAGGCAGTTGATAGATATTCGATAAGAGTTTCCACGTCAAAAAGTAAGTCACTAACTGGGGCAGATTGTTTTTCAACGTCATTGATGTAGGTCTTTAGATGCAGAGCTTTATAGGATGGAACTTCATCACTTGTGAGTATCCAAGGGCCTGTGGGACCATGCGTATCCCAACTTTTTCCCATCATCCATGTAGGAGTATGTCTTTGCCAGTCTCGGACAGTTATATCACCACCATTCATAAAACCTGCAACATAATCCATAGCATTTTCGGCCTTGATATTTCTAGCTTTCTTTCCTATTACAACACATAATTCTCCTTCCCAATCCAGCATATTGCTTACTTTTGGATGATGAATTGGATGTCCAGTACCGACTATGCACGAGGAAACTTTAGTAAATACAGTGGGATGTTCAGGAAGCTCTCGTTCCATTTCCGCTGCATGTGCACGATAATTTACACCTATGGCCATTACTTTTCCTGGTCGAGGGATTGGTGCATCAAAAGTGAAGTTATCAGGTGCTATAATTATGCCGTCAGCTATCATTTTTTCTCTAGAAACAGGGTTACTTTCAATCCAATTCATTAGCTCGCTTATTTTTGCAAGTGTTTCTTGACCTTGTGCTAATAGATCTAACATATTGGAAGGGATTGCTCGTTCTGCACGACGAAGGGGTTGCGCAAAATTATTTTCTGAAAATTGAAGTGCGAGTGCACGCGCCGGATCAATAATGTCTTCATTATTTAGTACTCCGACACGACTTGTTCCTAAAGATTTGTAAGTGACTAATCTCATGGCATAGACCTTTCTTGTAAATATGTATTGATCCTCGAGAGGAATTGTTCTAAAAGATTAAGTTGATCGATTGTAATATATTCATCTGGTCCATGTGCTTGTTCAATAGAGCCCGGACCACAGATTACAGTCGGGAATCCTGCTTTTTGAAACAATCCTGCCTCAGTAGCATAACTTACCTTGCCATACGCATTTGAGCCAATATCTGTAGTTAAATTTTTAACTTCACTTACTACAATCTCTGTAGGGCTAGTATCTAGTCCAGGTGTATTCGAAACTAGTTCTAATTCTATGGATGCATTCTTGTAGACTGATTTCATTTCTGGAACTAATCGATTATTAATAAAATCATGTATTTCCTCAATTATTCCCTTGCTATTTTCATTAGGGATTGCTCTAATTTCAAATTCAAAATTTGCATGTTTTGGTACTATATTTACCGCTGTTCCACCTCTTACGAGTCCTGTATGTAATGTGGTGTAAGGAATATGAAAATCACTGTCATAGGGACCTGAATCTGCTTTTCTTCGAGCAATCTCTGTAATTTTTGTAATTAAGCGTGATGCATATTCCACGGCATTAACAGCTTCAGGCGCTAGTGAAGAGTGATTTTCTATACCTGTAACCCTGCAGCGAAAAGTAAAATGTTCTTTGTGTGACAATATAATCTGTAAGGAAGTTGGTTCGCCAACGATGACATAATCAGGTTTATTCGGTGAATCTATTAGATTATCTATCAGGGGAATAATTCCCAAGCATCCTATTTCTTCGTCTGGTGAGAAAATTAAATGGAGTGGTTTTACTAAATTTGCTGTACTAAATTCAGGTATCATTGCTAAAGTACCTGCTATAAATCCTTTCATGTCAGCAGTACCCCTACCAAATAATTTGTCTTCCCTTTGCGTGAGTGTCCA
>JAKUNM010000067.1 GCA_022451865.1 Dehalococcoidia bacterium | reverse complement strand
CCTGATGCTGAATTGGTCTTAAGAAATGTTGGCATCAATGAAACACGTAGTGGTTTGATTGATATTTTGAGATCAATGGGCGGAGACATAAAACTAGATAATAAGCGATATATTGGAGGGGAACCTGTAGCTGATCTCACTGTTTGTTCTGCTTCCTTGAATGGTGTGCAAGTAAATGGAGAATTAATTCCTCGTGCAATTGATGAACTTCCGTTGGTTGCGCTTGCAGGTGCAGTTGCTGATGGAGAAACTGTTATACAGGATGCTAAAGAATTGCGAGTAAAAGAATCTGACAGAATAACGAGAACTTTTGAAGCTCTTTCTGCTTTTGGAGTGGATATTACAGAAATGGATGATGGACTGCGTGTAAAGGGTGGGAATTCTATTAATGGCGCAACAATGAATTCTGCAGGTGACCACCGCCTGGCTATGTTGGGAGCTGCTGCAGGTTTGATTGCATCTGGAGAGACTACAGTTGAAGATGCTGGATCAGTGACAGTTTCATATCCAACTTTTTGGGAAGATCTGGAAGGAATTTGTCAATCATAAGATTAAGACAAGAATTTATATGTCTAATATTAAAAAGTTAATCCATGTCGGTTTTGAAAATAATTTGGCATTAGATCGGGTAATTGCGGTTGCAACTCCTATTGCTGCTCCAGTTAAAAGAGCCGTTCAAAGAGCAAAAAAAGAAGAACGGTTGATTGATCTAACTAATGGTCGAAGAACGAAAACAGTAGTTTTTTTAGATAATGGATGGGTTGCTGTAATAGCAATATCTCCTGAAACCTTTTCCTCCCGTGCTTTAAAGTAAGGCGTAAAGAGTTTATGTCTTCACGTATTTTAGTATTATCTGGGCCATCTGGTGTTGGTAAAGATGCTGTATTAGATCGACTTAAAGAATTAAGTTTTTCAATTACTGTCCCTGCAACAATGACGACACGATTGCCTCGTCCTTTAGAGACTCATGGAGTTCATCATCTATTTGTTAGTCACGATGAATTTAAAAAGCATATTTTGCGCGGAGATTTGCTTGAATATGCAGAAGTTTATGGTGGACATTTTTATGGTGTTCCAAAGAGTGAAGTTGAAAAGGCGATGGTGGTTAGTGATTATGTATTTATTCGTGTTGATGTCCAAGGTGCAATTTCATTAAGAAAAACATTGCCTGAAGCAAGTTTTATATTTTTGATTCCAGGTACTAAGGATGAACTTAAATCTAGATTACTATCGCGTGGGACTGAAAGCATATCAGCAATAGAAGAGCGAATGACTGCTATTGATAAAGAATATCGTATGATTGAGGAATTCGATTATGTGGTAGAAAATTCTGAAGGTAACTTAGACAGAGCAGTTGACGAAATCATTAAAATTATGGAGAAAGTGAAATGACAGAATACATACCTAGCCCTACAGAGTGGGTCAGAGAACAAGTAACGCTTTATGAGGCTAGTAATGGGAAAGAAGGATATGAACTACGCGGTTTGCCAGTGATTATTGTTACACATCGTGGTCGCCGAACAGGCGCTATTCGTAAAACTCCTCTTATGCATGTAAAGTACGAAAATTCTTATGTGTTAGTAGCTTCAATGGGTGGTGCTCCTAAGAATCCAGTTTGGTATTACAATCTCATTGAAAGTGAAAAAGTAGAGCTTCGCGATCGTGATCAGGTCTTCGAGGCTAAGATTAGACTCGTTGAAGATGATTACGAAAGAGCTCAGGTATGGGCTGCTGCTGTTGCCGCATATCCACCTTATGAAGACTATCAAAATCGTACAAATAGAGTTATTCCTATTTTTATTGCTGAACCAATTTTAGATGAATAGTAGGATAAAAATACCTATATTTTGAACGGAGACATTAATGGATGGAATAAATTTAAAACAGACTTTATCTTCTGGTGGGTTTGTATTCGGTTGTATGTTGTCAGGGATGGGAACAACACGATTTCGTCGTACCTTAGAAGGTTCAGATCTTGATTATGTTGTTATTGATTCAGAACATGGTTCTCGCGACAGAAAAGAAATACAGGAACTTTGTCAGATGCTTAGAGATATTAATGTTGCACCAATTGTGCGCATTCCTGTGCCAATGGCCCATTGGGTAGCTATGGCCTTGGATGCTGGTGCTGCAGGTATATTGGTCCCATATTGTGAAACGATTGAAGAGGTACAAGAATGTGTCGCAACTGCAAAATGGCATCCTCTAAAAGGAGAATATTTGCGGCGTGCCGTAGAAGAAAATATTCTTCCCAGTGATGATTCAAAAAAATACCTAGAAGCTAGACATGCTGAAACAGTGATTATTATTGGCATTGAAAGTGAACCAGCATATCAACGATTAGATACCATTTTGGAAGTTAAAGGTATAGATGGAATTTTTGTTGGGCCGAATGATATGACTACCTCTCTTGGTATTCCCGATCAAGTTACGAATCCAAAATACCTTGAAGTGTTAAGTAATATTATTAAAAAATCTGAATCACACAGTATTCCTGTGATGATTCATCAGCAAACAATTGAAACTTCTATTAAAGCTATAGAACTAGGAGCTCGTTTTATTTTGCATAGCTCAGATTCCAGATTTATGCAAAGCGCTATGCAAGAGCAGATGTCTCATTTAAGAAATAGAGTAAGTGCTATTTCTGGAAAAGATTTCACTGGGTCTGTTGCTGATACTGTGGAAACTGTCTAATTGAATGTTTGGTATGACAAATAAGAAAGCATCAAAATGTCCGTAGAGTATACTCCGACTTTTTCAGAAATTATAAAATTGATTGATAAGGGCAATGTTGTTCCAGTTTATAAGGTCGTGCGTGCAGATTTAGAAACTCCAGTTTCTGCCTATTTGAAAGTAGCTCGTGGATCATATTCTTTTCTTTTGGAATCAGTAGAAGGAGGAGAAAATTTGGGAAGATATTCCATGATAGGAACTGAACCATACAAAATTTTGACAGCCGATCATAATGATGGAGACCCTCTTTTAGAAATCGAAAAAGAATTGTCAAAATTTGAGGTTGTTGAAGTACCAGGGTTACCTCGATTTAATGGTGGTGCTGTTGGATATTTAGGCTGGGAAGCTGCTGGTCATTTTGAAGAACTTCCATTGGCGGGTGATGATACTCTGGGATTGCCGGAATCATTATTAATGTTTGCGAACACTCTTTTAGTATTTGATCATTTACAACATAATATAAAGGTTGTTTCGCATGTTCGTCTCGATGGTGACGTTGAAGGTAATTACAATGCTGCTATTAGGAATATTGACGAACTTGTTCAACGATTAAGTGAACCTTTGACATCGTTACCCTATGAACCATTTACAGGCCTTTCTGGGCAACCTATTAAGGCCAATTGGACCCCTGAGCAATATAAATCTGCAGTTGAAAAAACAAAAGAATATATAGTTGCTGGGGATATTATTCAAGGTGTAATTTCACAAAGATTTTCACAGCAAACTGGTGCACATCCTTTTGAAGTTTATCGAAGTTTACGTGCTATTAA
>JAKUNM010000066.1 GCA_022451865.1 Dehalococcoidia bacterium | reverse complement strand
TGTGAATGCTCCTTCACCTAAAAAAGGAAGTGTTTGTGCAGGTACGAGCTCTTTACGTGCATGACAAATTGACTTAATTAGATCCATCAACTCATCGAGTCGTGACGTTGATACTCCAGTAATCAAAGTTACATTCCCTCTTCGAAGGAATCCTCCTGAAGAACCAATTTTCGTCGATGCAAAACCTCTGTTACTCATTTGTTCAGATAGTTTTCCTGCATCAGTGTCAGATACAACTATAAAACACAATTTATCAATGGGTTTACTTTCATCTAGCATCAGTCACTTCCTTACTGTCCATATTTAATTTATTCAATTGACGAGAACGTTTCAATAACTTAAATATATTCTATCTAATATAAGTTAAATTTAGATACATAAATTACTTCTATGAACCGATCCTAAATCGTACTCTGTATAATAATATTTCATAATGAGAATAGTTTTCGAGGTCAAATGGCATCTGAATCACCGAATATTGAACAATCAGAAGATCAACCAGCATTAGAAACAATTGTCTCTTTAGCTAAACGAAGAGGATTTGTATATCCTTCTGCTGAAATTTATGGAGGATTCGCAGCATCTTACGATTATGGCCCATTGGGAGTAGAAATAAAACGACAAATTCGAGATTTGTGGTGGCAATCTATGGTGCGTGAACGTGAAGATATCGTTGGCATAGAAGCTGCAATCATTACGAACCCACGTGTCTGGGAAGCATCTGGACACCTCGATGTATTTAGTGACCCGCTTATTGATTGTCTTAAATGTAATGCACGCATACGTGCCGATCATCTAGAAGGTAATCAATGTCCTGAATGTGGTGCAGAAGATCAATTTACTGAAGCACGAGAATTCAATCTAATGCTTAGGACTCAAGTTGGTCCTGTTGAAGATGACTCGGCAACTGCATATCTTCGCCCAGAAACAGCACAAGGCATGTTTATTAATTTTGAGAATGTACAGACTACAACAAGGAAAAGATTACCTTTCGGTATCGCACAAATAGGTAAGTCATTTCGAAATGAAATAACGACAAAACAATTCATATTTCGCACACGAGAATTTGAGCAAATGGAAATGGAATTTTTTTGTCGACCTGAAGAATCTTTAGAATGGCATTCCTATTGGAAAAAAGAACGTTTGCGCTGGTATTACCGCCTAGGAATACGTTCAGAAAATTTACGCATGCGAGATCACGATGCAGAAGAACTTTCACATTACTCGAGTGGGACATCTGACATCGAAGTAAGATACAGGTGGGGTTGGGGCGAATTAGAAGGTATTGCTCATAGAGGTGATTATGATCTATCGCAACATAGTTCGCATTCAGGTAAGAAATTAACTTATTTTGATCCTGATACAAACGAACATATCGTGCCTCATGTAATTGAACCAGCTGCTGGAGTAGATCGAATTTTATTAACACTGTTAATAGATGCCTATAACGAAGAAACTACCGCTAATGGTGAAACGCGAACTGTCTTAAAACTTGCTCCAGAGGTAGCGCCAGCTGAAATAGCAGTTTTACCTTTATCACGAAATGAGAGACTTGTTCCAACAGCTAAGAAAATACATGATCTAATCCGACCACATTTTCGTTCACAATACGACGATGCCCAATCTATAGGTAGACGTTACCGTCGACAAGATGAAATTGGCACACCACTTGCGGTTACTGTAGACTTCGATACTTTAGATGACGATGCGGTCACTATTCGCGATCGCGATACGATGGAGCAAATTCGTGTTCCAATAAACAAAATTAATGAGTCTATTGCTAATCGATTAGCGGAATTGACTCCTCATGTACCAGAAATGGATGAAATTAATGTTTAATACTTCAAAACCTGCACGAAGATTATTACATACTTCGGACGTTCATCTAGGAGCATTCGACAGCAGTGGCAGTGATCAAGAAACACGTGATAAACATCATTTCTACTTTACTCGCGTAATGGATATTGCAATTGATGAAAAAGTTGATTTTGCAGTAATTGCAGGAGATTTTTTTGATAATGCACGTGTATATGAAGAGACATTACAATTCGCATCCGATCAAATAACACGTCTAGATGCACCTGTAGTTATCACTCCAGGCAATCATGATCATGTTGGACCAGGTTCGGTCTACGATCGATTTGATTTTAAAAATGAAACCCCTAACTTAAGTATCATGAGAGCATCAGATGGAGAAACTATTCATTTAGAAACACTAGATGTACAGGTTTGGGGTAGAAGCCATACAGAGCAGTTGCCAGACTTTCAACCTTTTATCAATCCACCACCACGCGGTAATGCGCCTTGGCAAATTGGAGTAGGTCATGGCCACTATATCCATCCTAAAGCATTGCTTCATCATTCATTTCACATTCGTGAACAACACTTAATTGACAGTCAACGTGACTACATAGCACTTGGACATTGGGAACAAATGACACGAGTATCTGGTGGTGAGTCAGTAGTAGCAGCATATTCAGGAGCTCCTGAGGGTTTAGGTCATGTTGGAGAAATTGGCGGACGAGTGTTAATAGTCGATTTACATGAAGATGGTAAGGTTGAAATAACTGCACATTCTGTAGCGGATAAGCCCAAAATTGCACATGATGACATACCAATACTAGAAGCTCTAATAGAAGCATCGTAAAGAGAAATTGATAATTATTACTGGTAGTTACTAGCTGGGAATTTTTGCCCGTGCTGCGTCTTTGTCAGTGAACCAAAGTGCATTGATTTCTGTGTATACCTTTTCTTCATCAGGCACATCGTCCTCTTCAAATATTGCTGTGACAGGACATGCAGGTTCACAAGCACCACAATCAATACATTCATCAGGATCAATATAAAGTATTTTATCAGCACCTTCTTCAAAATGAATACAGTCAACTGGACACACATCAACACAAGATTGGTCCATTGTGTCGATACAAGGAGA
Organism: Dehalococcoidia bacterium; assembly: GCA_022451865.1. Lineage (GTDB taxonomy): Bacteria > Chloroflexota > Dehalococcoidia > UBA2979 > UBA2979 > UBA6955. Next base: position 587 of record JAKUNM010000066.1, on the reverse strand, counting down.
GGTGATAACGTAAGTCATACAATGCCCTTTCAGAGGTCTCCCTCACTAGCTGAATTGCGCCGCATCTATAGTCTATGACTAATTATATCTTGGATACAAGTCCATTTCTAGATAACTTATGATCTATTAAATTTTTTCCAGATTTTCCACCATTGAGATCTTTGTGAAAGTCTTTCCTGTTCTAATAATAATTTTTCATGCGCAAGTTCTTGCTCTGCTTGTATGAAAAAAACTTCTAATTTTCTACGTGTCATCATGGTCAACATCATAATTTCTTCTAATCTATTTGAATCCGATATAACATCAGGCCAAAATTCAATCAGTGTATTTTCAAAATTTGGAACAACAGAGCTGGAAGATAGTACAAATTGGCGTAGTTCGTTTGATAGCCCTGAAAGAGCAGTATCGATTCTTTCTACTTGTTTTGGTAAACAAGATAACTCAATAATTGGTTTGTTTATCACAGAGGTCAAAAAATGCATTACTGGCTCTAAAGCAGCTACATGCGTTTTACCAGTTTCTGGGTCGATTTCTGAGCCAGGACGTGCTAAATGGTAGAGCAATGCCAAATAAAGCACTTTTGGTTC
>JAKUNM010000065.1 GCA_022451865.1 Dehalococcoidia bacterium | reverse complement strand
ACAATGATTTCCGTGAAACAGGTGTATCAAAACAAAAAATGAGTTACCTAAGAGATTTGGCAAAATGGGTACAAGAAGGAACTCTGAATTTTTCAGAGATCCAAAATTGGAATGATGCAGATGTCATTAAGCACCTAACAAGAATAAAAGGAATCGGTGAATGGTCCGCACAAATGTTTCTAATGTTTCAATTAGAACGTATAGATATAGTGCCGTCAGGTGATTTAGGGGTTAGAAAAGGTATGCAAATTGCATACAAACTTTCTGAAACACCCAACGAAAAAGAATGCAAGGAAATTGCTAAAAAATGGACTCCATACCGTACAATTGGCTCATGGTATATGTGGAAAGCAACCGATGAAAAAGAAGATAATGCATTATTTATATAGAGAATTAATGCAAAAAAAATATCGAAAGGGTTAATATGCGAGTCGCTATATTTGGACAGGCAGCCTTTGGAGCAGATGTTTTCAACGCACTAAAAAATGAGAATGTCAACATCGTAGGAGTTTCAACCCCTCGTGCGCAAAATAGACCAGATCCTCTTCAGGAGGCTGCTGAAAATAGTGAAATTCCAATAATTGCAACTCCAGATCTAAGGAATGAAGATTTTTTTCAAGAATACCTGACTTGGCAAGCTGACTTATTAGTATTTGCATTTGTTACAGATATAGTTAGAAAAAATGTACTTGACGCAGCACAATACGGTGCCATCCAATATCATCCGTCTTTATTACCACTTTATAGAGGACGTTCCGCTATGAATTGGCCAATTATTAATGGAGCAACAAAGACAGGAATAAGTATTTTTTGGGTCGATGAAGGTATAGATACTGGCCCAATATTACTTCAACGTGAAGTAGATATTTCACGTGACGAATCTATGGGGTCACTTTATTTCAATAAACTCTATCCATTAGGAGTTGAATCATTAGTAGAGTCAGTAAAAATGGTGCAGGAAGGAACGGCACCTCGTGTAGAACAAATTCATGAAAATGCCTCCTATGAACCACCATGTGGGGCAGAACATTCAGAAATTGATTTTATGAAACCTGGGTGGATCATATACAATTTGATTCGTGGTTGTGATCCGCAGCCAGGAGCTTCTGCAAAATTAGACAATAATCAGATACGGGTTTTTGGTGCTTCCTATACACCTTCTACAAAAGTTGATCCACCTGGGACAGTATTAGATGTGAATAACGAAGGTGCACAGATAGCGTGTATAGGTGGCATACTGAATATTAAAAGAATCCAAAAAAAAGGTGAACAAAAAATAGATGCAGCGGAGCTACTTACACCAGGACAGCAACTAAGCTAGCACCTAAAAAATTAGATGTATTTTATTCGAGCAGTCCCTGTAAGTAACTTCTGCCCGTCTTCATCTTCACAAAAAATTTCGTAGCTAGCTATACCGTCAATATCTTCCTTAAGAATCGCATTACTAATAACTGTAGCTGGGGGAAATGTTGGAGCACGCCATCGCACCTTAAGGTGACCTTGTTCTGCCCATTGCAAACCAAAAGTATTACTCATCATTTCTGATACAATAGCCAAAATCAACATGCCATGTGCGACCGGACGACCAAATTGACCTGCACGAGCCTCAGGAGTATCTAAATGAAGAGGATTATGATCACGAGCCGCATCAGCATAGGAATTTACTCTGCTTTGATCGATCAATCGAGTGACAGACTCAACTACTGGTGCAAGCTCATACATTAGAATTACCCTCTGTATCAAATATAATTACGTTCGTTTTGCCACTTCCTACCATATTGCTTTCAGAATAGATTTCTATACTGAAAGCAATAATCAGATTTCCTTTTCGCTTTGAAAAAGTCCCTATCTCCACTCTAACATTCAGTTTTTGATTATGAAGAATTTTACTGAGAAAGCTAAATTCTTGACCAGTATGCATTAAGCCATCCAGATCACCAAAATCTTCTATTATTTCAGCCAATATCCGAGCACCTACTGCAAGTGGCGGTACGTAGGTTTGCCATAGTGAATTATTCTCACCTGTAGCCATTAGATAGGAATTGACATCTTCACTATCCAACACTACGTAAAAATCACTGAACACGTCTCCCACAGAGAGTTGCTCTAGCAAAATAGCCTCCTCTCAAACAGTAGAGAAAGGTAAGGCATATTTTCAGTCATTGGATTATGAGATATGACTAGCAACTTCAGAATGGTCTCTAGCTTCAGCGTTCGTTTCACTCTGAGTAGTATATGCTACTGTCCCATCGCTACTTACTACAACAGTAAGTCTATTAGCGATAGCACCTTCTTCATTCCATGTACCATACAAAGTAGCAACTTCACCTTTCATGTCCGAAAGAAGATCATGACCAATATTCTGTGATTCTTTAAATGCTGCGTGACAGAAAATACTGTCTCGACTAATACCAAATATAGTCGCTCCTTTTTCTTCCCAAGAACCATAGTCATCTCTAACTGAACACAATTCATCTGTGCACAAGCCAGAAAAATCTAGAGGATAAAATACTAATACAACTGGTTGACCTTTCAATTCTGACAAGGTCACTTTTTCACGATTTTGATTACGTAAAGTAAAATCAGGGGCCGCTTGGCCTATTTCAAGAGACAAAATTATTTCCTTTCATAAAATCTAATACCAAATCAAACACAGGTTAACTTATAGAACGACGAATATAACAGTATTTTTAGAAAAAAAAAGAATATCTATCTATCAGAAACTGATACCTCTACAGGTTCAGAGGCCTTGCAGCTACTACAATGTCCATAAAGTTCGAGACGATGTGTATTGATTTCAAATGACATCGCTTCAGAAACGGATTGCAAAAGACTTTCTAATTCTTTGCTATTAAATTCTTGAATACATTTACATTTAGAACAAATTAAGTGATGGTGGTGACTTTCTAAATTTAATTCAAAATCCAACTGGTAAACGGATTGGCCATTATCTAAGAAAACCTGACATATAATTTGTAAATCCTTAAGTACTTTAACATTCCGAAAAATGGTCGCACGACCTAAATCAGGAAGATTTTGAATTAAATCATCAACAGTAAAACTATTGCCAAGAGAAAAAATGGCATCAATGATTTTTCTTCTAGTTGTAGTTGTACGATAGCCTGATCTATTCATAGCTGAAAGTACATATAGAGAGTTAACATTATTATTCATAATTTTCAAAATTTACTGCTCAATTCGATTAAATCATGCATAGTGTACAAATGACTAACAACAATTTTCGAATCGCTTTATGGTTAATAGTACTTATAACTGTAATATACCTCATCGTCCAATCTCTGGGAGCTATGTTCCCTTTTGCTGTTGCAGCAATAATAGCGTACGCTCTATCACCTTTG
>JAKUNM010000064.1 GCA_022451865.1 Dehalococcoidia bacterium | reverse complement strand
ATACGCTTTTCGCATTAATTGATGGCACCGTGCGCTACAGCCCCTACTCAAAAGGACGCCGTAAGCAAGTATCGATATCCGAGGTATAACATGAAATCAGATATTCATCCTGACTATCATCCAGTTCTATTTTTAGATGTATCAAATGGATTTGAATTTCTAACAAATTCCACTATGACTTCAGACGAAAAACGCACTGTAGACGGCATAGAAGCATATGTCGTCCGATTAGACATTACTTCAGAGAGTCATCCATTTTTTACTGGTGAGCAAAGGATTGTAGATACACAGGGCCGTGTAGAGCGATTTAGAAGACGGTATAGCCAAGCAAATGAAGGTACTGAGACCTCAGCAGATGATCAGGATTTAAAAGAAGATTAATTCTAAATTTAATTTTGATCTAACAGTTTTAGCTTTTCATCAACAAATCTTATTACTTCTTCGGCAATAGAAAGTGCACGATCCGAATCAATATCTTCATATGATTCGGATGGTATGCCAGCAGGAATCCCAGTGGGATAGCGTGCACCAAAGTGGTGTTTATCTAAATGAGCTGCATTAGATTTTACTAAATCAAACGAAGCATCAAAAGCCATTGCATCTTCACACAAATCTGAAAGAGAATGACCCCATACTTTTTCAGCACCTACAGAATATAAATAAGCGACTATAATTTTCTCACTAGCTTGATGGCTGAGAAAACATGCTAAGGCATGTCGACCGCCTGCAGCTGAATAACGAGCATCACTAAGATCATATTCAGCTTGACCACGCCAACATTGCACTTCACTAGATTGCATATACAGCCTCCGATTGATTCATATACCTGACGAGAAAAGGATCAATATCTTGCAATTTATCAAATTCATCTGGCGTATAGATATAAAATCGTGTTTCAATTCGCGGGCGCAGATGATCAACGAAAAAATCAGGTCTTCTGTGAAAAGGTTCATCTGTTTCTTGGATAATCAACAATTCAAGTGCTGTTTCAATTCCAACCTGCGATGAAGTAAAATCACCAATTACAAATATTTGCTTCACACCGAGTGGAGGAAGTTCATCAAGAAGTCTCATCAGTTCAGCTTGTAAAATATTACGTCGGTTCTCTGCAAAACCGATCATAAACGGCATGATATTAGACCGTATACAAATGAGGAGAACGTGGCAAATCCATGACATCCTCGGCATTTAATCTATATGCTTCTTTTTTGTAGACTTGAAAGCGATGACTGTTTGAGTCTGCAACGTACATATTACCTTCATCATCAAGGTGAACTGCACTAGGAGCACGGAATCTTTTTTGTGCTTCCAAATCAGTCATATCCCGTAGGCGCAGTACTTTGGCATTCGCCAATATATATATCCGTGCCATATTCGATAATGTCGCATCACCTAAAAATTGTTCAACATATCTTCCATTACGATCGAATAATTCAACACGATCATTACCACGATCACATACATAAATATCACCATCAGCATCAACCGCAATACCTGCCGGTCGATTAAGTTGACCGGGTTCAGTACCACTTGATCCAAATTCCATAATAAATTTTCCATCGGAAGAAAATTTTTGTATCCGATCATTACGCCAGTCAGAAACATACACATCATCATTTCCATCAATAGCTATACCCCATGGCGTGTCTAGTGATCCGGATGCAGTCCCAAATTCACCGAAAGCCTTGATAAAGTCTCCATCTTTCGAAAAAAGTTGCAACCGATGATTTAGAGCATCGGCAATCCATATATCACCGGACTGAGAAAAAGCCATAAAAGCAGGACGATTAAGTTCACCGGGCTCAGTACCATGGGTGCCCCATCGAGTAATTTCTTCTCCTTCAGCATTTAACACTGTGATCTGATGTGTAGCTTCATCAGAAATATATAAATTGCCAGTTCCTGAATCACGAATAATAGAAGAAGGCCAAATCCAGCTTGGACCAAAAGGTCCTAAATCTTCATCTTCAAGACTAATTATTCTTATGCTACCTGTGGATTCCATTCGAGCTAATGAATAAATACGTTCATCCGTGAGAACAAAATCTCTAGGATACCAAGTTAGTCTTCGCATACCTAAAGTCCGCATATAAGGAAATCCAGCTCTTAAAAGAATTTCATAATCGGTGTTTTTCGATGTTTCAATAGTCATAATTTATCCCACTTATTTTGCTAGACTGAAAGGCTATACGGTCGAATTTGTTCAAATTGACCACCAACAATATGGGTTGGATCCATCGCCATCCATTGCTCAAGCACTGTTCCGTAGATACCACGGAAGTCAATTTGATGCTGTAGATCTTCTCCATAAAGCAAATCATTTGGCTTTATGGAAGGGTATTCTGCATATAGTCCACCAGATACATGTTCACCAATAATGTATGCACCACCTCCAGAACCATGATCTGTTCCGGATCCATTATCTTTCACACGTCTTCCAAATTCTGTAAAAACGAGTACTGTGACTTCTTCAGCTGCATCATGTTCACGTAAATCTGCCATGAAATCGGATATAGCTTCTGTCAGTTCAGTGAGCAGTCGTGGATGAGTCTCAGGTTGTAATGCGTGGTAATCGTACCCACCATGTTGGGTATAAAAAACACGTGTGCCGAGACGGGCAGTATGTACTCGAGCAACATCACGAAGAGCTTTCGCTATCGAATTGTCACTGTACTCAATTGTCGAAGTATATTGAGAAGGAACATCTTTCAACATATCAGCACCACGGAGAACATCACGTCCAGTTTGCGCTAAATAATCATGAACAATACCCGTTCCAACACCAGGAGTATACATTCGTTTAAAAATATCTAAATCTTGTGCACGCTCTTGTTCAACGGACACTTTAGTCATTAGACCAAAATTATCTAAATCACCTACGGAAGTTGCTGTCACCCCAGGCGCTGCCAAAGCACGAGGTAACCCTCTACCGAAACTCACAGCTGTTAATGGGTTAAGTCCAGATGGATCAAGATCACGAGTTACACGAGCTAACCATCCTTCTGTCGCAATTTTAGTGGGTTCACAGGTGTGCCAAATATCCATCGCACGAAAATGGGAACGACTCGAATTTTCATATCCGATACCCTGAACAACTGCAACGTTACCATTATCGTAGAGTTCTTTTAATGCCGATGTTGCAGGATGCCATCCTAATGAATCATTTAGTGGCAATACATCATTTGAAGATATTCCAACTGTAGGGCGTGCATCTCGATAATAATCACTCGTATGGGGAATAATTGTATTCATAAAATCAAGGCCGCCTGTTAGTTGTATCACGACTACTACAGGATCATGTCCATTTATTTTTTTCATCAGTTACTCCAATCTTATATTTAAGCGAATTGATATTCGGGACATGCTACTACTAATTGCATCATTCTCCCGACACGTTCTTCAGTATCTTGTTCATTACTACCGAAAATTAAGTCCCCTTCTTCAGCAGCAAATTCATTCAAAGTAGTCAATGTTTCTTCCGAAGGAATAATAGGACCTACAAAATCTAATACTTCGCCAACAAAATTATTTGGAGTTACAGGACCACCATAATTACGTAATCGGTCAATCATTGATCGAACTCCAGGCTTTTCAATGTCTGTTACCTGCCCTACTGCAAAATTAACTCGTTCAGTAA
>JAKUNM010000063.1 GCA_022451865.1 Dehalococcoidia bacterium | reverse complement strand
TGGTCTTCGCAAACGCCAATGTAAATATTGCTGTTGAGACCAAGCAAATCGAAGGGCCTGGTGGAGTGTCAAGGTAATAAGCAATATATAAACCTATGATCGAGGACATAATGCCGAATAGCATCCCCATTGGTATGCTGCTTGAAAATCTTTTGACAACTAAGGAGGCCGCGGCTGCCGGGGTGATCAACATACCAATAACTAGAACTATCCCAACAACATTAAGAGTTACTACCACAACTATCGACAATAAAATCAGCAACAGATAATCAACTTTGTCAGCTTTTATGCCTGCAACAATAGCCCCTTGGTAATCGAATCCAACAAAAACCATAGGTTTATACATTGCAATCATTATCACTATTACTAGAAGAGCAAGAATCGACGTAACGTATACATCCACCCAAGATGTACTTATTACCTGTCCCAAAAGAATATCCTCAACACTGACATTCAATCCGTTTTGTAGTGAAAGCAATATCAAACCAAGGGCAAATAACCCAGCAAATAATATCCCTATACTTGTGTCATTAGATATCTTGGACTTTTTTGTTACGTATCCAATGCTCAGTGCCACTGCAATTGCCATCGGAATGGAACCAAAAAAAGTAGAAATCCCAATCGAATACGCCACAACCATGCCAGGCATCACAGCATGAGCAAGAGCATCCCCCATAAAACCCATCTCACGGCTTATCACATGAGATCCCAGTAAGGGACACATAAGACCTACCAACAGACAAACTATTAAGGCCCTGACCATAAAAGTGTATTGGAAAGGCTCATACAAATGTTCAACCGTCATGATCATGACTACCTATTTGATGACTTGCAAACATATTCCCGTGAGATCCATAGAGCTCTACTAAGACCTCTTGTGTCAACACTTCATCCGGTGATCCTTGAGCACAAATATGACGGTTTATACAAAGCACATTATCAAATCTGTCACGCAAAGAATGTAGATCATGGGTTGCTACAAGTATTGTTTTACCTTCATCCCTCAAATCCCGCAAAACCGTAATCAAACCCTCTTGAGAACCTACATCAACACCACTAAAAGCCTCATCAAGTAAAATTATTTCGGCCTTCTGGATCAATGCCCGAGCAATAAAAGCGCGCTGCCTTTGGCCACCCGAAAGATCGGATACAAGTATATCCCGGCTGCTCCACATATCTACTTTTCTCAGAGCTTCTTCGATATCTTTGGAAACAGAAAAGTCAAAATTACTTAGAAAAGATTTTTTCTTAATAGAACCCAGGGATACTACATCCTTAACTGATAGTGGAAATCTCCAATTCACCAGTTCTCGTTGAGGAACATAACTTACTAAACCATTGAGGTTATCTGGTGTAACTCCATTAATTAAAATCTTCCCGTGGGCTATACTTTGTATACCCACTAAAGCATTAAATAACGTACTTTTCCCCCCGCCATTCGGCCCAAGCACGCCAGTTAGGACTCCGCGGCCGACTGAAAAGGACACTTCATCCAGCACTAGAACATCTTCAAATTCGACACAGGCGTCGACAACCTGAATACAACATTCACATTTTTCTTGCTTACAGGGACAATCTAAATAGCTCATACTAATACGCCAATGCTACATTAAGATTATCCCTGCTGCACAGCACCTACTTAATAACGCTTCAGTTCTTTACTAAATTAGATACGATAACATCAATATTTTTTTTCATGAAATCAACGTAGCTCTGGCCAATTCCCAGAGATTCCACATTCAAACCGGATGCTACAGCAATCCCAGCCTCATCGGCTACGGTTAGCGCAACATCGCTAGTCACTTCTCTCTCTAATAAAATCACTGTGACTTCATGATCATCAATTAATCGGACAGCATCTATTAAATCCTTTGCGGTTGAGCCAGCTTCAGAGTTTGTAGAGGGGATTATCGCCTTCAAAATCTCAATCCCATATCTGTCTCCCAAGTAGCCAAGAGAATCATGCTCAGTCATCAAAGCATGGGATATTTTACTTAACTCAGAACTGACAAATTTATCCAATTCTATTAATTCGTCAATGTATGCTTTCGCATTACTTTCATAATATTCCTTCCCTTCAGGATCAATCTCAGTTAAACCAGCAGCTATTTGAGAAACCGCCTTGGTCACCCTAATTGGATCGAACCAAAAGTGGGGGTCAAATTCACCATGACCGTGATCATGCCCTTCGTGCTCTTCGTGCTCTTCGTGCTCGTCGTGCTCGTCGTGCTCGTCGTGCTCGTCCTCATATTGTCTTGCTTTTATGGGATCTACAAATTCCCCTAATTCGATTAATTTGATATCAGAATGACTATCGATAAGCTTATCAAGCCATGCTTCTTCATATACGAGACCTATGGCTAAAATCAAATCAGATTCACTAAATTTGGCGACATCTTTAGCACCTGGTTGATAACCATGAGGATTAGTCGAATGAGGAATGATTGAATCAACAGTGACACGGGTACCTGATACCTTATTTGCCCATTCGGAAATCATCGGAACTGTGGCACTCACTTTAATATCTACAGTCGCAGTGTTATCTACAGTCGCAGTATCATCATTTTGGCAGGCAAATGCTGCCAACAAAAGAAACATAGAAATAAAAATAAATAATTTTTTAGACATTTTTTAGTTACACCTACTCGATTAATTAAGAGAATGGGAATCATTCTCAATATTATGGCATCTTATTAATGTAGAGGTCAAGTTTTATGCTTTATAATCAAAAAATGACTACATCAAATAATGAATCAAGAAAGTTACTTGCCTCCAAAAACGCCTCTGTTACAAATCCAAGATTAGTTGTTTTAGGATTACTGCTGAACGAAAACAGGCCTTTGACGATAGAGCAAATTACGAAATTGTTAGAAGGGCAAATCGCTCAATCAACCTTATACAGGGTCATAAACGACCTTATAAATTTTTCCCTTGTGTCAGAATTTACAACTCCAGAAAACACCATGGTAGTAGAATTAAGAAACAACGATCAACACCACCATCACATTTTTTGTCAATCGTGCGGATCCATAAACGATATAGAACTAAGTAGTGAATTAGAGAACAGTTTATCGAAAGAAGTTAGTGATATAGGGAAGCAGTTATCTATAACTATAAATGATCATTCCTTAGAATTATTTGGCATCTGTAAGCCATGCGAAGTTAGAGTATAAGCAGGTTACATATATCAAATTATAAAAACCAGACCCAACCAAACACATTACTTTAAATATATTGCCTCACCATAAAATTTATCAGGAATTCTAAAATAAACTTATTTGGAAAACGAACTCTGACTGATGTTTGAAAATTTTCGTTCTAAAAGGTGATGATATGAGCAACAATGACTACACTTCCCTAGTGCCAAAATATGAATTTTCAAATATCTATTCTGAGCAACTAGAACAAATTAAAAGCAATGCCCTTTTAAAGCGCATGCTAGATACCAGAAAAGGCCTCTCAAAAGATCCGCACAGGCCTATATATCATTATGTAAACCCAGAAAACACACTTAATGATCCAAACGGATTGTGTTTCTGGCAAGGGCGTTGGCACTTATTCTACCAAGCATATCCCCCCGAAGATCCAAGGCAGCACTGGGGGCACGCGTATAGTGAGGATTTGATCCATTGGAAAGATTTACCATACGCAATCTACCCTAATCCCGAAGAATGTTGTTTTTCTGGAGCCACTCTTGTTGAGGAAAACAGGGTCATAGCAATGTATCACGGTACTCAGGTGGGAAACATGGTAGCGGTGTCTACTGATCCCCTTTTACTAAACTGGGACAAATTGACGGGTAAAGAAGTCATCCCTATAGCAAAAGGGCAAAAAGATACTAAAAACCCTTACACCGTGTTTGATCCATGCGTATGG
>JAKUNM010000062.1 GCA_022451865.1 Dehalococcoidia bacterium | reverse complement strand
CCATCCTTTTTGGTTGCTGAGACGGGGACGCTGATAATATCTCCTCCCCAATCTTCTACAAGCAGATCTCTTTCAGAAAGTTGCCGTTTTATTTTTTCAGGATCCGCTTCCGGTTTGTCCATCTTGTTTATACATACCAACATGGGTACACCCGCTGCGATTATATGGTCAATTGCCTCCTGCGTTTGAGGCATAAGCCCATCGTCAGCTGCTACGACTAGAACCGCTATATCCGTTACTTGAGCTCCACGTACCCTCATGGATGTAAAAGCTTCATGACCGGGTGTGTCTAGAAATGTAATTAATTTTTCATTGTGTTTAACCTGATAGGCTCCGATGTGTTGCGTAATTCCACCTGCTTCAGCATCCACAACTTTTGTCTTTCTAATTGCATCGAGTATTGTGGTTTTACCATGATCAACGTGACCTAAGATGGTTATAACTGGAGGCCTGTCTACTAAGTCCTTCAAATCATCGACATCGTTTGATGGAACGATTGATGTGGCATCATGAGTTTCTTCTTCAGGTTCATATACGTCAAATCCGAAAGATTCTGCGACATCAGCAGCAAGCTCATAATCTAATACATCATTGATGGTATACATGTGACCTAAACGCATCAGTTGTTTAATTAGGTCTATAGAACCTATTTGCATCATTTCTGCAAGGCTTGCCACTGTAATCGCGTTGGGGATTTCCAATGCAGGTGGTTCTGCTTCAGATACCGGTGGATCAACTGAAACATTTTGAGTAGATTTTGTGCTGTCAGTAGTTTCTTTAACTATTTTTTTTGCCATTTTTTTGAGATTTATTCTTTAAAAGACGTTCTTAATTGTTCTGTTATCGAAGCTGTATTATCTTTTGTCACTGTTGTTTTTAGACTGTAGGATAACTTACCAGCATCAAGTTCTGTCAGTCTACAACCTTTTGATGAGCAGATATATATTCCCCTTCCATCAAGACGGGCTTCTAAATCTAACTTAACTTCGCCTTCTACAGACGCTAACCTAATCATAGTTTCCTTAGGGTTTTTCCCTCTGCAAACTATGCAAGTTCTCTGTGGAAGCTTTTTGACGCTAGTCAGGATAGCCACCTCGTTTCATGCCCCCTGATTAAATATATATTAATCAGCGAGCAGTTCTTGGCCGACGCTTTCTTGTTCCTCTCCGCTTTGCAGGACCATTTTTATATAGTTCTTCAATATCTTCGGCGAATCTAATTTGGCCAGGATCCACAGGTACCGCAGGTTTACGAATATTCCATACTTCCTCTGATAACTCAGCTGCTGATTTCGCTGGTTCGATTGGTTCATCAGATGTATCTGAATCTTCTTTGTCGTCAGACGATAAATCTACCTCAGCTACAGCTGCAATAAGTTCTTTCTCTACTTTAGATTCTTCGGCAACTGTTTCGGTGTCCTCAGTCTCTTTATCCTCCGATTCTGTTTCCTCACTCTGGGCTGCTTCATCTGATTCAATAGCATCGCCAGCTTTATCCTCTGCCTTAACTTCTTGTTCAGTTACTTCGGGTTCGACAGCTGTTGTTTCTTCTGCAGGTTCAGGCGCTTCAGAAGTGACCTTTTCTGGTTTTGCATTTTCAATTACAACAGGCTCTATAGGTTCTTGTCCTGCAACTTCAACATCACTTTTAATATCAACTTTCCAGCCAGTGAGTTTCGCTGCTAATCTCGCATTTTGCCCCTCTTTTCCTATTGCTAAAGAAAGAGTGTTTTCTGGTACTACGGCAGTCGCTGATAGATCATCTTGAACAAGATCAACTCTTAATACTTGTGAAGGACTAAGAGCATGAGAAATAAATACTATTGGATTTTCGTCCCATTGAACGACATCAATTTTTTCTCCATGTAATTCATTCACAATATTTTGTATTCGTATGCCTCGGAGGCCTACACACGAACCTACTGGGTCTACGCCTTCTTGGCTTGCGTGTACAGCAACCTTACTTCGAGCACCTGGCTCACGAGCGATAGCTTTTATTTCAACAGATCCGTTGTATATTTCTGGAACTTCCATTTCGAACAAGCGTCTAAGAAGATCGTCATCTGCTCTAGAAATTATTAACTCAGGACCTTTAATAGACCTCTCTAAAGACTTTAGAAGTACCTTAATTTTTTGGCCAACACGATAACGTTCACTTTGTATTTGCTCAGACAGAGGTAAGATGGCTTCAGCCCTGCCCATTTCACAAACTACTTGTTTGGAATCAATCCGCTGTACATTAACCGTGTATACATCACCCTCTTTATCGGCATATTCTTCATAGACTAATTCTCTTTCAGCTTCTCTCAGCCGCTGGAGTACTACCTGTTTAGCAGTTTGGGCTGCTATTCTGCCCGCACTGGCTGGCAATTTTTCGTAGGCAACATTCTCACCCACTGTAATGTCAGCTTGATATTTCTTCGCATCTTTTAATGTGATTTCGAGTAGGTCATTTTCTACTTCATCGACTACTTTTTTTAGCAGATATACACTGACATCCCCAGTACCAGGATCTAGTTTCACAGATATCTCTTGTCCTGTTGCTATACTGTCTTTCCGGAATGCAGAAACTAATGCTGCTTCTATTGCCGACAATACAATGTCTCTAGGCAAGTTTCTTTCAGCTGCAAGCTGAGTTAATGCGATTAAGAAATCACTTTTCATTTTTTATAATTGCCCCATTAATTAACAAAAGTGGGGTTTGGCCCCACTTTGTTTTCCATCGTCATAAAAGTTGTGCTTAAAAGTATATCAAGAAGCACTATTACTAACAATATATCCAATCAACAAAAATAGGGTAATAATTGAAATAAACAAGTAGTATTTATAACTAATGAAATTTTCTCTAAAAATATCAACTATTGTTCTTTTAGTAACAATTCTGTTTGCATTGAGTTGTAGCAGTCGTGATTCTGAATCGATTTTGGTTTTTGCAGCTGCTAGCCTTGACGATGCACTTAAAACGATAAAAGTATCATATGAATCGGAGAATGGGACCAGAATAACATTTAGTTTTGGTGGGTCTCAAAAACTTGCTAGACAAATATCTCTGGGAGCTAAACCAGACGTAATATTGTCCGCGGGGGTTGCTCCAATTAATTTCCTCGATGATCGCAATTTACTTAATGATCGGCAATATAATGTTTTAACCAATGACCTCGTTCTAGTTGCCCGTCCTGATATCGGGAGTCGAATACAAAATTTAAAAGATTTGGAGTCTAGTGTAATCTCAAAAATCGCAGTGGCTGATCCAGATACTGCGCCCGCCGGGGTGTATGCTGTACAGGCGCTTAATAATGCGAATCTAAGCCCAAATTTATCGTCGAAGATAGTTACGGGCGAAAATGTCAGGATAGCACTAACATATGTTGAACGCGGGAATGCAGATGTAGGAATCGTCTACCGGACTGACGCTAAACTTGCGGAGGACCTGTCTATCTTAGATATAATCCCCTTAGAGGCCTATGATCAAGTTTTATATGTTGCTGCTACAACCAAGGCAGCCAGGAATATTGGAGAAGCTATGAACTTTTGTGAATTCTTGCTAGGGGAAGAGGCTCGTGCAATTTTTACGGATCACGGATTTTCGTTTCCGTAATATGCTATTGCCATTAGACTGAGTGATATTGAACCGATATGTATTTAGAAATTATATTACTTTCATTTCAGGTTTCTATAATCGCAACACTGATGAATATTGTTCCGGCTGTCGGGGTGGGATGGTTCTTAGTTAAACGGAACACGCCCATTAATTTTCTAATCGACTTAATCGTTTCATTACCTTTGGCGTTGCCACCAGTGATTATAGGGTTTTTCCTCCTCACTAGTTTGAGTAATTCCAGCCCTTTAGGTGAATTAAGTCAAATTATATTTGGCAAAGATAT
>JAKUNM010000061.1 GCA_022451865.1 Dehalococcoidia bacterium | reverse complement strand
CATATTGTTCCGAAATTTGATCTGCTGGCATATCAATTATTTCACCAGAAAGCTCCAACCGCATCTGCACATTATTATTTAGTAAATCTACTTTATAAACTTTGGCACGTCCCACCGGAGTAGTTACAAATTCTCCCACCTCAGGCAACACACCTCTTAATTGCCTGTATTCTTCTACTTCAAATGTTAAACAACATAATAAACGACCACAAAGACCGGAGATCCTAGAAGGATCTGGGGTTAATCCTTGTTCTTTCGCCATACGTATAGAGACTGAAGGGAATTGAGTCATCCAACTCGTACAACACAGATCTCTACCACAAAGACCCATAACACCAGCACCCATAGCCTTAGCACGTTCTCTTTGATTTACTTCTAAAATTTGTATTTTAGAACCCAACAGGGTACTCAATTCAATCGATATCACTTCTAATTCAACATCATCAAAATTTGAAATACTAACCTTGCAATTATCCCCAGAAAGATCATAATCAACAGCGGCGACACGAATTCCAGGGCTTATTCGCATCGCCAATCCCTGCGCGCGGCCAATATCCTCCTCGCCTCGCTTTTTTTGTTGTCTCCAGCGTTCAATATCTTCTTCAGTAGCAAATCGTTCCACTTGAAGAAGCTCTTGATCAATTGATGAAGAGATTATTTGCTCATTAGTCAGAACAACCCAGCCTAATAATTCATTCTCATTTTTTCTTATAATTATATAATCACCTATACCGATATCGAGATCACCTGAATCGCAGTAATCGATAGGACCTGCAGTTGTAAAACGCACTCCAATAATTCTATCCATGAAATTTACCTTTATTCGCGAAAGATACAGATGGCATTTCTAACATCATTACTTCTATTGCTAATTGAGGATTGACATTTAATATCAAATGCTCATAAGTTTGATCAATTACTCGTAATGCAGTGAGAATTTCCTCCATTTTTAAGTCTGGTAAACGCTCATTATTTTCTGTCCGACTAAAGAAATACAATTGATCAGACCACCATTCCAACCAAATACGAATTGTTGCTAGAACACTTTCTCTTTCTTGCCGCCAATTCCCTGATAATGACTGAGCATAATCCATCCTTTGATTAATACCAGCATCAAGCAATTCTTCTATATCTGAACGAACAGATTCTTGAAGCATCATTACTGATGGATTGTTCAACATATCCATTGCACGACCAAAACACCCGTGTGCATAAGTTGCAACTTGATCAGCATTAATTTCATCAGCTCCAAATCGACGTTCGAGAATTTCAATAAGTTTATCCTTAGGCATTGGATTAATAGGCAGAATTTGGCAGCGTGATTTTATTGTCGGTAAAATTGCGTCAATATCCTTTACTAAGAGTAATAGCAGAACATTCGGAGGCGGCTCTTCTAGAAGTTTAAGTAATGCATGCGATGCTTCTATTTGTAAGTCATCGACTGTATCAATAATAAATATTCGTCTTGCTGCTTGAAATGGAGCGATCATCGCTAATCGCTGCAATCGCCTAATTTGACATATTCTGATACGTGTAGAGCGAGCATCATCATCCTTTAGATCATCACAAATACCACCTACAGAAACGGTTTCAACATCTGGAAATTCACCACGTTCAATAGCAATCGCTTCAGGGCTAGCCAAATTAATCACACCACCAGATAAATCATGTGCGACTAATATTTGGGCAAAGCGATTAGCGAGAGAAAACTTACCAACACTTTTTGGACCATGAAATAAATAAGCATGCCCCAGACTTTTGTTATTAATTACACGAGAAAGTATATTAGTAGCTAAGTCTAAACCTTCTAAACACCAATCAAAATCATCGTCTACTATATTAGTCAATATCTAGTCTCATTAAATCTTCAGAAGTCTCACGCCTTTGCATCAGTCGAGATTGCCCATTTTCCACCAATATAACCGCTGGACGATATGCTAAATTATAATTTGAAGACATCGCAAGCTGATAAGCACCTGATGAAGGTATAGCAATCAACTCACCACTAACTAGACGCGGAACTTCTACATCCTTAGCAAGTAAATCTCCTGATTCGCAATACTTTCCCGCAATTGTAACTTTTTCTTCATTAGGATCATTTACTCTTTCTGCGGCAATCACTTCATAAATTGAATCATATAATGCAGGACGAATATTATCTGACATCCCTCCATCAACGGACACATACGTACGAATTCCTGGAACCGCTTTACGATTACCTACTGTATAGACAGCAACACCTGATCTTGCTGCTATAGATCTGCCAGGTTCTAAAGTGATATGGGGAAGAGAAAAATTTCTTCTTTCAGCTTCTTTTATCAATGTTTTACAAATAACCTCAGCATATTCTTGTGGGGATGGAGGATTATCCACACCACGATACGCAGTTGCAAATCCTCCACCAGGAGAAAATTCTTTTACCGAGGTTCCTAGTTTTTTTATACAAATTTCGTCAATAAATTCTGCTAGTACTTCAATACCAAGCCTATAAGGTTCTAGATCAAAAATCGGGCTACCCAAATGCATATGTAACCCTTTAAATGCAAGAGCAGATTTTTCTAATATTTTTGAAATTGCAAGTTCAGCTAAACCAGTTTCAATCGGCAAACCAAATTTAGAATCCAATATACCCGTAGTTGTTTTTTCATGAGTATGTGCATCAACACCTGGTGAAACTCTTAACAAGACAGGCTGAACAATACCCAAATCCTCAGCAATTTCCGCAACAGTATCTATTTCCTCAAAACCATCAAGTACAATTCTCCCTACTCCTAACTCCATCGAACGATAGATTTCAAGTGGAGTTTTATTGTTTCCATGAAAATAAACTCGAGAAAGATCTATATTCGCAGCAGATAAAACTTCGATTTCACCTTCAGAAACTGCATCAAAACTTAGGTCTAATTCTGAAAGTAGGCGTGCAAAAGGTCGACTGATATAGGCTTTCGAAGCATATAAAACTTCACTGTCGGGATAAGCATCTGTAAATGCTTCAACCCAATTCAAGGCTAACTCTCTAATCGATTGAACGTCATAAATATATAAAGGTGTTCCATATTGATTTGCGAGACTTTTTACATCACATCCACCTATTCGCAAAACTCCTTGATCAGTTGAGTCTGTTGAGAGAGGTAAAACATGTGAAAGATTATCTATAGCCATAAAATTTTTCTTTCTAGAATTCAAATACATGCCAATTTTTTAAGGAACATATCGTTTAGATAATTGTTTTTACCTACCGAATAAAATTATTATCGCACGATGAACCTATGTCGTCGTCTCAGAAATCATATACTTTATATTTTCTAAACTATACTTAGAAAACAATTATTCAAAAAGAAGGTTATCCTTTGAATTCTCAATTCGAAATTGAAAAAATCCCAAAACAAAATATCAATCGAATTCAAAAGCTACTAATGGAATGGGGCCAAGATAATAAGATCCCTTTCCCTTGGCAAAATAATCGCAATCCTTATTATGCACTTGTTGCAGGTGTGTGTGCACAGCAAACGCAAATGTCGAGAATACTCGAAATATTTAATCGCTGGATTGATTCTTTCCCAACTGTAGAAAAAGGTGCAAATGCCTCCAGAGCTGAAGTTCTTCAAGTTTGGGGTAATGCTGGCTACCCTCGAAGAGCAGTTAACCTACATAAAACATTACAAATTTGCTTGGATGAGTACGATAGTACTATCCCAGATGACGAAGAAATACTTATCCAACTGCCGGGAATTGGACCATTCACAGCTGCCATCGTTCAAATATTTGGATATGGAATAGATAAAACTGCCATTGACACAAATATCACACGCATATACGGAAGAGTAATTTGTGGTGATCCACAACCTATTCATGAAACAGACCCCAAATTAATTCAAATTATAGCAACTCAATTGCTACCCTTAGGGAAATCACATATTTGGAATCCTACGCTAATGGATTTTGGATCAATTATTTGCACTGCCAAACCAAAATGCGACTCATGTATTTTAAGAAAAATCTGTATTGCACGCCCAAAATTAGATTCAGGAATTACACTACTCCCAACAAAAAAAACGAAACCTTTCATGAATTCAAATAGATACTGGAGAGGGAGAATTTTAAAAACTTTGCGTGAAAACAAAGATAGTTCTATAGATTTTAATAGAAAAAGTATCATTATTTCTTTA
>JAKUNM010000060.1 GCA_022451865.1 Dehalococcoidia bacterium | reverse complement strand
TCATTTAAAATATTAAACCTTAACCAGGTGTTTCTGTTTCTGGTATTGGAAAGGTAACCACAGTATCACCATCACGGTCAAGCGGTAATTCACCCGTTTTACCATAGTGCCTCATATCTGTGAGCCTATGACCTTCAAGAAACAGTGAATAGCGTTTCTCATGAAGAACACGATCAACAGCATTAGTTGCATCAGTGCCTGTGTATTCTGCTACACCAGCAGCAGAGCGAATAGAGTTCAAAACTGCTTCTGCTGATGAGTAATCACCATTCCCAATATGAACTTCAGCTTGAAGAAGTTGTAATTCAACTGCTCTCATCATTGGCACAGGGTCATATGAACCGCTATATAGCGTTGGTGCTAGATAACTTTCCAACCCATCATAGGTAATGGTATCCTCACGAACCAGTACATTATTGGTCAATCTTGCATCACCGTCATGCGCATCTGTCAAAAATGATGGATGAACCATCAACTTAAGTGTAGCAGCACTAGGGTCTTCAAACATCTGGTTATCACCATCATTCGCACCAGAACTGAACACGTGATAGACACCAGCATCGTGGTCTGCACCATTCATCCATGCATCAACTGAGGTCAAGGCTGTTTGAGCTTGATCCCATTTGTCCTGAAGCACAGAAACACGTGCCATCAAACCACGGTTGAAATGTTTGAAGGTTCCAGGTGTATTAAATCCATCAAAACCACTGGATAGCGTGAATGAAAAAGCATCACCTGCTGAACCCAGATTAGCATGCCCTTCGTTCAATAGACTTTCAATCTCAGCAAGGACTTGAGCTTTTGTAGCGACGTCTACATTATTAATATCACCATCATAGTTCAATCGAGCTCCATTCTCATCAGTCATTGCAAGTACACGCATTAGGCAATAAGCATTCAAGGTTTGTGCAACTCCCTTGGCTCCTGCATCTGCGTCAGCACTATTCAATATGGTCTCACAGTTTTTCATGACCTTATAGTTTGCTGCCCATGGTGTATAGCATAAAAATCCACCCGGATCTACAGGCCCATGTAAAAGTTCGCCCGTGTACCTAGGATCAGCTGGCTCTAAATAATATGCCTCACGTCCAACAACCAATAGATCACGAATCCAGACACCAAATCCTGATCGCATCTGTGCCTCAGCACCTGTGATCAATGACTGAATCGTTGCGGTATCACTGGTTGGATTATTAGGGTCTGGAAAATCCAGATCCTCACATCCTGTCCAAAACAGTACTAGTACCACTGGCAGGATCTTTATCATAGTATTTTTTATTGTATTCATGTTTAATTACTCCTCGGATTAGAATCCCATTGATAATGTTAAGTACATACTTTTTGACAATGGAAATGGATTTGTATCTACAGAACCACCTATTGCCTCATTACCGAACTGGCTTACTTCAGGACTTAAGCCCGTATAGTCAGAAGCCATCCACCAATTACGTAGAGCAAGGCCAAGTTGTACATTATTCAGACCATAGCCTTCTGTTAGGCTTGCTGGCAATGCATAAGTTAGACTTAGATCTCTTAATGCGGTATATGTTGTAGATTCAACATATGGAGCTGTTGAACCACCACTTAGAACACTCATTCTTGAACCATTTTCTTCATAATCAGCTGTAGTACCACCAAGATCATAAATTAGGTTAGCAAGGTTAATAGCATGCCCTCCTTCTTTGTGATCAATAAGAAATGAAAGGGATACAGGACCAAAACTAAATGAATTTCTCAGAGAAAAACGATAGTCTGGATTTTCATTCCCTATTTCAATATGATTGCCATTTGCATCATAATCTGCACCTACTATAGCAGTAGGAGACATTCCCTCTTCAATTCTATAAGTACCTAGGAATGTAGCAAACCCACCGTAATTATAAGGGTCAACAGTTAACTCGGTCACCTTGGATTCATTAGTATAGTACGTCATATACATATTCCAATCAAGTCCACCCAATTCAACAAGGCTTGTTGGGCTTAAACCTACAGCTAATTCCAAACCCTTGGTTTCCATCTTTCCACCATTTTGCCAAGAATTTGATGCTCCAGATGAAGGAGCTTCATCAACAAGTAAGATAAGATCTTCAATTGCTTGCGTATAATATGTTGCCTCTACAGTCGCAAGACCACCCATTAACGAGAAATCTGTACCGAACTCAGTTTCAGTTGTTCTTTCAGGCTTAATGTTAGGATTTCCTAATGTTGAGGATGGAACTAGACCGTTAATACCTCCAATATTCGATGAAGATAAGGTTGTATACTTTGCCTTTGTTTGTGGCATATTACCAGTTTGTCCCAATGCAGCACGGAGTTTTAGGTTGTCAAATACAGAAACTTCACCTAATTGATATGATACAGCAGCTTTTGGATACCATTCTCTAGCTTCGGTATCACCCATTGTGCTAGAAACATCGCCGCGCATGCTGAACGCTGCATAGAGATTTTCTCCGACAGTAACTTCTTCTTGGACGAATACCCCACGGTCTTGACGCATCTTTCTATCATGATACACAGCTTGTGAACTTGCTTTATCAACATTTGTTTGAGTTGGAATCATTCCCTTTGAATGTACAAAGACGGAATTCCAATCATAGGTCTCATACTGAAGACCCGCTGTGGTATTGAAATTCATACCAGGCATCTTCATTTTATGAACCACATTCAAGGATAGGTTAGTATTTAAATTATCTGTTGTGGTCATTACTGATTGACCAGCCTCATCCTTTGATCTTTCAATTTGTAGAAATGGAGGAATAAAAACCTCATTCTCCTGATTATAAAAATCTGCACCAGCTACTGCTAGGAAATCAAAATTCATAGTTTCAGATCTAAGAAGATTATAATCAAATCTTAAGGCAGATAACGCACGATGTGTAAGCTCATTATTCACAAAGTATTCAGCTGTCTCAAGCGGATTTGATGGATTTAGAGGATGAGTTGGAAAAGAACCATCATCATTCTGTCTAATATCAATAAAGCTTGGAGTGAAACCAATGGAAAACCCATAGGTCATGTTGGTGTTATCATTGCCAGTTACTCCACGGTCTGCTTCAGATCGAACTAAATTAGTTGAGACAGAAACTTTTGCTTTTTCACTTAAGCGGTGATCTACATTTAGACGCCCTGACATTTTCTTGTAGCCAGTATTCTTAATAATTCCACCTTCATCCATAAATTGCCCACCTAAGTAGAATTGCGTTTCTTCATCGCCACCAACAGCACTAAGAGTATGCTCTGTTAATTGACCTGTTTCACCATAAAGAATTTCTTCATAGTCAAAATCATTTCCTGCCCAATTGCCGCTTGCATCATTACCAAGCGCAGCTATGTCAGCACCATATTGCTCTTCTGCTTCTGCATAGGTTTCAAAAACCCTATGACCCATCTTTCTAAGTAAAGAAGATGAACCTGTCTTCGAGGAAAAATTAAATTTTGTAGCTCCACCTTTTCCACGTTTGGTGTTAATTATCACAACACCATTTGATGCTTTTGCACCATAAATTGCTGCAGCACTTGCACCCTTTAAGACTTCAATGCTTTCAACATCATTAGGGTTGATATCACCAATTCGATTCGTAGGTTGACCTTGAGGTCTAGAGCTTCCTGCACCAGTAGCTGCCGTCACAACATCTATCCCAGATTGATTTGCATCATTGTTAACAATGACACCATCAATTACATATAGAGGTTGAGTACTGCCAGTAAGTGTTGATTGACCACGTAGGTTTACATTTGTACCTCCACCTGGAGCGCCAGTATTTCTTCGAATATTTACACCAGCAAACTGACCACTTAATGCCTGATCCAAAGTTTGAGTTGGTGCATTAACTAAATCATCACCTGATACAGAAGCAACTGCATTAGCTGCGTTTCTTCTTTTTACTGTACTTACAAGGCCAGTTACAACAACTTCATCCTGTCTCAATACATCAGACTCCATTGCAAAATTCCCTGAACCCCCGCTAGTTGCGAGCTCCTGGGTCTTATACCCAATATAGGCAACAACTACTGTTACATTGCCATCTACATCTAGGCTATATGATCCATTTACATCTGTAGTGGTCCCAACAAAGGTCCCTTTTACAAAAACCTGTGCGCCCGCAAGAGGTTCGCCGGTCTCGCTATCTGTTACTTTACCAGATAAAGCTTGAGCATGCAGAACCGTTGCAAACACCATCAGTGGTGTAAGAATCATACTTCTAATAAATTGTGATTTTATCATAAGTACTCCATTTTACTTTATTTAATCTATTAAAAACAAAAAACCCGCTTCTCAGCGGGTTCTTAATTTTCTTTATTTATTATAAGAAAATAATTACCCGCTCGTATTCTCGATAATATATGGCCATTCGACGATTTGCCATATTTGAATTATTTGAGCGTCAATCACTTTATTTCTCATACCCTGATATTAATCATTTTCGATCAAAAACAAATTAAAAAGTTTAGAAATGTATTTTTATTGATTTCCCACAATACAGCCCACTATTAATAGAATAATATTTTTTTGAAAGGTGATTTTTTTAGGTGATTTTCGATAATAGATTTCTCGACTAAATTTTGATATAAATTAAATATTTTGATCCGGTAGCTCAGTTGGTAGAGCAGTGGCCTTTTAAGCCATTGGTCGTGCGTTCGAGTCGCACCCGGATCACTTGAGGAAAATACCATAGTC
>JAKUNM010000006.1 GCA_022451865.1 Dehalococcoidia bacterium | reverse complement strand
TGCTTGTCCGCGTTCACCCAGAAGTATAATGTCTTGTCCGGAAAGAATAGCATTTTGTAATTGTGGTATTACTGAGTTTTCGTAACCAACTATACCAGGGAAAATTTCCTCTCCATTCTGTAGTTTTGTTATCAAATTTTTTCTTAACTCTTCTCGAACAGGTAATAGTTGATAATTATTTGCTTTTAATCCTCGCAGGTTGGTTGGGAGTTTTTTTGTCACTGATCATTCCTTCTACATAATTTGAGATATCAATGTCGATAATCTACTCGTTGGACTACGCCACGTCTAATTATTTCTTTTTTTTCTGCTAAATTAATTGAGATCTGTAAAGTTAAACTTCACGCTAATAATTTTTCTGATCTTAAATCAGCTATTGCCTTGGTGAACCCTGTAAGAGTGTCATCGACTTCTTTGTCTCCATGTGCGGCAGAAACCATCCCACCATGACTCATCAAATCAACTCCGTGGTTAAATAGTGACCACCGTAACGCCTGCATTAATTTTTTGTCAGGAACACCTCGAGGAGTTTCTTTTGCATCCCATTCTACATTATTTGGGAATGGTGCTTCATAGCCTAAATTAAAATGCCACATGCTCGATATTCCCCATGCAGATCCGGGTACTGATGATTGACGAAAAATATCATTCAACCCATTAACAAGTTTTTTTGTTGTTAAATTTGCTTGCTCATTTACATTTTCGGTACTGATAATTTTTAATGCCGTAAGTCCTGCAGCAGCTGAAACAGGATTAGCATTGTAAGTACCTTGGTGTGCAACGCGATCTTGTAGTTGTGAATTATGATTAGAACCACCAGTGTTCATTTCTAAAATATTGATTATTTCTTCACGCCCAGTCACACATCCGCCTGGCAAACCACCTGCAACGATTTTTGCATGTGTCGAGAGATCTGGCAGTACATTGTAATATTCTTGTGCTCCACCTGGGGCCATCCGAAAACCTGTAATAACCTCATCCATTATCATTAAAGTATTATTTTCCTTTGTAAGTGCTCTTACCTTTTGTAAATATCCAGGATCGAGTGGTACTTCTCCCCAATGCGCTCCTGTTGGTTCAAGTATTACAGCTGCTATTTCGTTCTTTACCAAAACATCCGATAAGTTTTCGATGTCATTTGGTTTTATAATTATCAGCGACTCATAAAAGCTATCTGGTACCCCTAAAGATTGTGGTTGTGATTCATCATTGCTTTGTTTGCCAACCACAATATCGTGCCAACCATGAAAATGGTCACTAAGTTTCACTACTTTTTCACGTCCGGTATATGCACGTGCTAATCGCAATGCCATCATTGTTGCTTCTGTGCCTGAACTTGTGAATCGTAATTTTTCTCCACATGGCACCATTTTGAGGACTTGTTGACCCCAGGCAACCTCTAAGTCGTGTGATGATCCAAAATGCGTACCTCGGAGGAGGGCTTTTTGGATATTTTCGATTACTTCAGGGTGATTGTGACCTAGTATTAACGAACCATGTCCACCGATATAATCTACTATTTCATTACCATCGACATCCCATTTTCTTGCACCTTGAGCTTTTTCTACGTAAATGGGAAAAGGCTCGAATGCTCGAGCGTCATGCGTTACGCCTGAAGGGAATACTGATGAAGCTTCCGCAGCTAATTTTTTTGAAGAAGAGTGTAGTGATTCAAAAGTTGTCAGAATGTTTGCCATGGTTTACCTACTTATTTAGTCTTATCAATAGTTTCAGTTTAGTATTACTCTCAGGCAAGTATTCAATTATTGTACTCTGATTGTAACGAACATTGGAGGTTTGAATGTCGGATTTACTTTCATCTAATGAGATTACTAAAGCTTTATCTAATTTAAGTGATTGGAATGTGCATGATGGCCAAATCAAGAGTGAATTTATCTTTTCAAATTTTGTTGAAGCTCTGAGTTTCATAGTTAAGATAGGTGTACTTGCAGAGAAAGCAGATCATCATCCAGAGATCTGGAATGTCTATAATCGTGTTTCTATTACTTTATCTACGCATGACGCAGGTGGTGTTACTGATAAAGATATTATGTTGGCGAGTGAAATTACTAATTTGATATAGATTATCAAAGGTATTTAGAAATGGAGTAGAAAATGGATTTAGGGTTACAAGGTAAAGTTGCGATAGTGACAGGTGGTAGTGACGGTATTGGTAAAGGCGCCGCACTGTCTCTTGCCCGTGAAGGTGCAAAGGTCGCTATATGTGCTCGACGTGAGGATATACTAGAAGCTGCCGCAGAAGAGATTCGATCGCAAGCATCAGGAGAAGTGGAACCCTACGTATGTGACGTTACTGATGAGAATGCTGTAAAACAATTTGTAGCGCATATTTATGAAAAATGGGGGCGTATAGATATTCTTGTTAATAATGCAGGTACATCTTCTGCTATGCCTGTCGAAGCTATGACAAAAGAGACATTGACTTCAGATATTACCTTAAAAGTTTATGGAGCTCTTTACACATCACAGGCTGTTATTCCTCATTTACGTACTGTAGGTGGTGGTCGAATTATCAATATTACTACCGGAGGTGGGAAAGCTCCTGCCGCATCTTCTTTACCCACTAGCCTTTCTCGAGCTGCAGGTATTGCTATGACAAAAGCTATGTCTCGTGATTTGGCAAAAGATAATATATTGGTCAATACTGTTTGTATCGGATTGATCAAGGCAGGTCAGCATGAACGCAGGTTTACAACAGCTCAAGCTGAAGATTCCAATCTCAATCTCGATGCATATTACGACAATATGGGTTCACGAGTACCACTAGGACGTATAGGAGAAGCAGGAGAAGCAGGTGATGTAATTTGCTTCTTGGCATCTGATAAAGCCAGTTATGTTACAGGAGCATCGATTAATGTCGACGGTGGTATGGCACCAGTTGTATAATTATGTAGAGACAGCACAAAAATTAGTGTTAAATTGCTGAAATCTTCGTAAATTTAGTAAAAAAATCTACTTAAAACTATATATATCTTACCAATCTAACAGTTGATGTTGATGACAAATCGAGCGATTGTTCACTAAGAGAAAATTTAAGAAGGGCATAATGCAGTATAGGACAATTGCAGGTACAGATATTGAAGTTTCTGAAGTTGGATTTGGTGTTTGGACACTGACTGCAGGCTGGTGGGGTGATTATTCTGATTCTGCAGCGGTAGATATGTTACAAAGTGCAGTTGATTTGGGGATTAACTTTATTGATACTGCAGATACTTATGGTCGCGGTCGAGGAGAAGAGATTCTTGCTCACGCATTCCCTGGTGCTGCTAGAGACAAGATTGTTATCAGTACTAAATTCGGTTATGACTGGGAATCAGTAGATCGCTCTAAAAAGGATCATCAACCAGCTGAGCATTGTTTCGAACCTGATTTTATAGAACGTGCATTGCATAATTCATTACAGCGTCTTGCAACTGATCGTATAGACTTGTGGCAATTGCATAATGTCCGAATGGAACATCTTTTGCGTGATGATATTTGGACGCTATTAGATAAATTTCGTGTTCAAGGAAAGATTAGATCGGTTGGTATAGCTCTCGGCCCTGCAATTGGATGGCTTGATGAAGGTATGTATGCACTTGAACACTTGCCAATCGAAATAGTCTATATGATTTATAATGCTTTAGAGCTTGATCCCGGTCGTGAGTTAATTCATGGAGCAGAAAAATATAATAAATCTTTGTTAGTTAGAGTTCCTCATTCAAGCGGTATGCTGGAAGGAAAATATACTTTAGATACTCAATTTGGACCTAACGATCATAGAAAACATCGACCACGTGCATGGCTCGAAAATGGTATTAAGAAAGTTGATCAACTTGGATTTCTAACATCAGAAGGTAACCGCACTTTAGGACAAGCAGCATTGAAGTATGTGATGCGCTCACCTCAGATTGTGAGTGCTTTTCCTAATATTTATGATTTCGACCAATTAAACGAATTTGCTACGGCAGCTGATGTCCCCGATATATCGGATGATCATGCGAGCAAAATTGAACATCTTTTTGAATCGAATTATGGTCTTGAAAGAGTAAGAGAAGCAGGTTTATCAACAAGATGAGTCAACCTCCATGGCTAAAAGCCTCCTTGTCTGCGCCACCACCGCAACAATCTCCTCATGGGAAACAGTTTGTAAAGTTTAATTTTTATAAACTCCATCATTCTGTACGTGTACTGGATTCTCAGGAGCGTGCTGATTTGGGTACAGAGCTAGTTTCATTGTTAAATATTTCTTCTGAAAAAATGCTTACGCGCGTGTACTCCACTGTTGGTACTAGAGCAGATACTGATTTCTTGGTTTGGCAAGTTTCTGATGATTTGGAAGAAATAATGAATTGGCAGTCTTTGTTATTGAATAATGATCTTAGTTGGAGTTTGGAACAATCACACTCTTTTCT
Organism: Dehalococcoidia bacterium; assembly: GCA_022451865.1. Taxonomy (GTDB): domain Bacteria; phylum Chloroflexota; class Dehalococcoidia; order UBA2979; family UBA2979; genus UBA6955. Next base: position 36,929 of record JAKUNM010000006.1, on the reverse strand, counting down.
TTCAATGACAATGCGTTCTCAATACCAAAATCAATTTACTGACGGTATAGAGAAAAGAGATCGATTTCGCGAAGATGGTGGAGTTAATGATTGGCTGTTTGTTTACCCGATGGCAAAAACCAAAGATTGGTATCAATCTTCAAGTACTTTTCGTAATAAGGCTATGGCTGAGCATATTCGCATAGGGCATGCCTATCCCGAAATTAAGATTAATACTACATATTCCTATGGATTAGATGATCAGGAATTTGTAGTAGCTTTTGAAGGAGATTCGCCAGGGCAATTTTTAGCTTTAGTGCGTGATTTACGAGTTTCAGATTCTACCTATTTTACTGATTTTGATACCCCAATGTTTACATGTCGAAGAATGGAAATAAATCATTTGATCAATCATATTGGGCTTGGTTCATCGAATACTATTTCTGAAGACGCCAAAAATACTGGAGAGTAATAGTGAAAAATGCGGTAGGAACGACTATTCCAGTGACAATTAGTGATCCGATCAATCAAAAAATATTGTCAGTTTCTGAGGATCTTCTTTCAGGTTTTCAGACAGATCCATTTGGAGAAATATCTCGTCTTACAGAAATCCCTGTCGATACTGTTATAGATCGTATTAAGGCAATGCTTGCATCAGGCACTATACGCCGAGTGCGTCAAACTATGATTACAACCAGTCTTGCCCGTGGTTCATTAGTTGCATGGCAATTAGAGGAAAGTAAATTGAATGGCGCATTCGACTATATGTTCCAAGAAGATCCCTTTTCGGGGCATGTTGTAATTCGAACTGCAGATGTCGGTTCTGCTGGTGAACGCTATCGTTTGTGGACGACATTGAAAGTACCTCCACAATTTTCACTTGAAAAACATGCTGATTTTCTTGCTGAAAAAGTTGGTGCACAGTCATATCGATTAATGCCTGCCAAGAAATTATTTGCTCTTGGGGTAGGTCATACTCGTCGTAAACAAATTCTCCCTGGGTCACGCAGTGAAGATCCTGGGCGAGTAATTGATACCGAAATTATTCCTCTCACATCAGAACAATGGAAAATTATGGAAGTTTTAAAACGTGAATTTGCAGTTTCAGAATTGGTACAAGATTTATGGCAGCAAAGAGCTGATGAGATAGGAATTACTCTTCAAGAACTTTATGACACGGCAGATGAACTTGAATCTAAAGGATTGATAGGAAGATTTTCCACTTTTCTTGAGCACGTGAAACCTACGGCTGATGGTGAAAGGGTCACTCGCTACAATGCTTTATTTCATTGGGCAGTTCCTGAAGGCATGGAACTTAAGGCAGGTCAAGAATTGGGTAGACACCATATTATGACGCATGCTTATTGGCGTGAAGGTGGTCCTGAATTTCAAAATGTTAATGTTATGGGCGTGGTTCATGGAACTGATAAGCAATTGATCTTAGATCATAAAAAAGCCATTGATGATCATTTGAGTGAACTGAATATACCTGTCAGTTATACCAATGTTTTTTGGGGTGGGCGGAGTGAAATTAAACCATCTGAAATTTCTCCTCTTGCGTACCAACAGTGGTGTGAAAGTAATGGTATTGACTTAGGAGATATGACAGCAGGAGGTAATTTGTAGTGGGTTATTATCCTGTTTTTTGGGAAATGGAAGAGCGCCCCGTTTTATTGGTTGGTGGAGGAAATGTGGCCGACGAAAAAATTCATAAGTTGGTTGATGCTGGTGCCCAAGTTACGATTGTTGCTCCTGATCTCATTCCTCAAGTACAGAAGTATGTAGAAAATGGTCAAGCTATTTGGCATGAGAGAAGTTTCGAGCCTGGCGACACTGATGGGTTTGAAGTTGTTATGGTGGCGACTGACAATGGAGTGATAAATAAGCAAGTTGCAGATGAAGCTCGCTCCAAAGGCATTTGGGTTAATGCGGCTGATGATGTTGCAAATTGTGATTTTATTCTTCCATCGTTGGCGAAGCGCGGCAAAATTGCAATTGCTACATCTACGGGTGGAAGTAGTCCTGCTCTCGCTCGTTGGCTACGTACACAGATGGAACTTTTTCTTTCAGATGAGGTGGTGTCTCTCGGAGATCTTTTGGCTGAAGTAAGGATTTTGGTGCGTCAGCGTGATCGTGAATGTGCAAGTGAATGTGATCTCACGCAAACTCCACCACCATTATTGTGTAAAGAATGTCCTAATCGAATTGAACCTGAGTTATGGCAACAGGCAATTGATGAAGATTTAAGAGAGTTATTGCATCAAGGAAAATATGATTCAGCGAAAGACAGGTTAATTAATTCTTTGAAGATCGATGAGCCATTAAAAGATCGTGCTGAATTGTCTGAAGATACAGGTGATCTATAATGCTCTCAGTTGCAACTGTTAACCATCATACGGCCTCACTTGATGTAAGAGAGAAGATTTCTGTCGCTGACAATGAACTCGATGATCTTCTTGTACGTGTTCAACGACACCTAGGTCCCACCGCTATCATTAGTACATGTAATCGTCTTGAGTTTTATACAACAGGTACTGAAAATCTTGAACAATTAACTACTTATCTTCAGCAAGAAACCCATATGAATGAAACCGAAGTTCAAGATTATTTCCGAATATATCAAGGAGAATCAGCTGTAAGGCATCTTTATCGGGTGTCATCAGGTTTAGAATCATTGGTAATTGGTGAAGCAGAAATACTTGGACAGGTTCGTACTGCTTTTGCACATGCCGCAGATTCAGGTGTAGATGATTCGATGTTGGTACGTTTATTTCACGGTGCAATACGTGCAGGACGTCGTGTTCGATCAGAAACTAGTATTGGGCATCGTTCAGTTTCCGTATCTTCTATTGCAGTTCAAAAAATACGTGATCATCATAATGACTTGCAAAAAGCTAATGTATTGATAATTGGAGCGGGTGAAGCCGCAAGGTTAATTGCTGAATCTTTGGTTGAACAAGATGTCTCACAAATTTATGTGGCTAACCGAACTCAATCACGTGCTGAATCGTTGGCAAAAGAATTAGATGGTATTGCGGTGCAATATTCAAATTTGATGGAAGTTGTTAATGATGTTGATGTAGTAATTACGGCTACAGGTGCACCAGGCACACTTATCAATTTCGAAGAAATGAACAAGACGATACAGTTTCGACAAAACACACCTTTACTTATTATGGATATTGGTTTACCTCGTGATGTTGAACCCCGAATCTCTGATTTACCGAATGTAACCTATTTTGATATGGAGGCATTGCAGGAGATTGCTGCTGAAAATGGTAAAGCACGTGCTCAAGAAATTGGTGCAGCGGAACACCTCATAGAAGAAGAATTAAAAGAATTTTCTGTATGGCTTGAAAATCTTCAAACTCAACCTACTATTGCAAGTCTCAGCGCTCGATCTGAAAAAATTCGAAAAGATGCAGTTGAGAAATCCTTACGGCGTCTGCATCTTGATGAAGCTCAACAAGATGAAATTGATGCATTAACTCGTGCAATTGTGAAGAGAATTTTACATGATCCCATTGTTGCATTGAGAGAATATGGCAATCAGGATACTCACTATGTAGAAGTCGTTCATAAACTGTTTGGACTGAATGATGAATTTTCATCGTTAACGGACTTGTCTGTCAGTGAGCAACCTGAAGATGATAGATTGTGATGACTACTACTATTCGTCTTGCGACTCGAAAATCTCGACTTGCACTTGAGCAAGCCAACTTAGTAATGGATGCATTGAAGAGAATTAATCAAAAACTTTCTATAGAGCTAGTGCTAATTGAGACTGAAGGTGATATTGATCGAGAAACTCCACTGACTGTTCTGGGTGGGAGAGGTGTATTCGTAAAAGCAGTTGAACAAGCGTTATTAGATGGTGTTGCTGATATTGCAGTGCACTCGCTTAAAGATGTCCCTACGGAAGAAGTTTCAGGCTTGACATTTCCGGCTATTACAGAGAGAGCAGATCCTAGCGATGTTCTTGTTGCAAACAATAAATATAAACTTGCTGAATTAAGTGCAGGTTGCAAAATCGGAACGAGTTCGAGGCGTCGTGCAGTCTTGTTAAGTGCTATAAGACCTGATTTAGAAGTAGTCGATATCAGAGGTAATATAGATACACGTATACAAAAAGTACATGATGGCGTGGTTGATGCTGTCATTCTGGCTGCTTCTGGAATAGAACGATTGGGAATGGACGATGAAATTAGTCAGAGATTTGATCCTCAAGAATTTATCCCAGCGCCTGGTCAAGGTGCTCTTGCCGTGCAATGTCGCGATAATGACGAAGATATAAAAAGTATTGTGCAAAGTATTGACCATGCGAATACTCGACGTGCAACAGATGCTGAACGTGCGTTTTTAAGTGTACTGGGTGTGGGTTGTTCATTCCCTGTAGGTGCATATGCAGTGGTTGATAATAAGACTATTAATTTACGGGCAATGGTATTAACTGATGATACTAAAACTATGCCTGATTTTGGTGATGCGATTGGTGGTATAGATGAAGCTATAGCAATTGGATCGAACTTGGGGAGGCAATTATTATCAGGCCCTAATGAAGATGGTGCGAAGTGACAGATCTCGGACATGTCTGGTTAGTAGGCTCTGGCCCAGGAGATCCTGGCTGGATCACTGATATTGGGGGAAAGATACTTCGAGACGCAGATGTTGTTGTGTTTGATCGGCTAGCTCCAAAAGAACTTCTGACTTTTGTGCCAGATTCCGCGATTGTTATAGACGCAGGTAAATCACCGAGCCAACAAAAGCTTTCTCAAGATGAAATTCATGAGACGTTAATTTCTTACGGTCGGTTGGGGAAGAAAGTCGTTCGACTCAAAGGAGGAGATCCATATGTTTTTGGACGTGGTGGAGAAGAAGCTAAGATTTTAGCTGAGGCAGGTATCCCTTGTACTGTAGTGCCAGGCATCACTTCAGCAATTGCTGGGTTAAGTGCAGCGGGTATTCCTGTGACATATCGCGGTGTTGCCGTTTCTTTTTCTGTTGTCACCGGTCACGAAGACCCCACGAAGCCTAGTGAACAAGCCAATTGGAGAAAATTAGCCACAGCGACCGACACATTGGTTGTTTTGATGGGCGTAGATCGGATTGATCTTATTGCTGAACAACTCATTGCAGGAGGACGAGATCCACAATCGCCTTCTGCGTTAGTACAACAAGCAGCTACTCCCGATCAACGTGTAGTAACAGCTCCTTTATCAGAAATTGCTCAAGCTGCAGTAGATCATGCAATTCGTTCACCTGCACTTTTCGTAATAGGTGATGTAGTCAATTTACGTTCTGAATTGAACCCTAGTCGGTTAGCTCCACTGGCAGGTAAGCGTGTATTGGTTACCCGAAGCCGACAGCAAGCATCAATATTCGTAGAATCACTTCGTGCAGAAGGAGCATTTCCTATTGTATTGCCTACGATCGAAACTGAAAGACGTGTAGATGATCAGCAACTTTCTGCGACAGTAGAAAATTTATTGGCAGGGAAATATGAATGGATTGCGTTTAGCTCCGCCGTAGCTGTAAGAGCGTTTTTTGAATTGTTAATTGAGCAAAATATTGATGTAAGACAGTTGGGGGATATTCAAATAGGTGCTGTTGGTAAAGCGACATCTGAGGAACTACGATCGTATATGCTTTTCCCAGATATTGTCCCTGAAAACTCCACTGGTGAAGATCTTGCACATGCAATACTTACTCGATGTACCGGTTCTGAAAAATCTATTCTTTTGCCACGTGCTGAAAATGCAGATCCAGCGTTGTTTAATGTACTTAACGAGAAAGGAATGCATGTTGATGAATTGACGCTCTATCTATCTGTTCCACCTGCTATTCCTTCAGGCGAGATGTTGAAAGTCATTCGATCAGGTGGACTAGATATTGCTACATTTACATCTTCTTCGACAGTAAAAAATTTGGTGAGAATACTTGGAGATGATCGTAAATGCTTAGATGATGTGTTAATCGCATGTATTGGGCCGACTACAGCATCAACTGCTAGAGATTTAGGGCTAGAGCCTGATATCGTAGCAAAGGAGCATTCAATTAATGGCTTGCTTCAAGCCTTACGGATATACCATTGGAGCAATAGTACGGTATAGAATGGGAACTGATTATGACAATTAATACGCATCAAGCTTTATTTACACGCACTCGCCGAACAAGGCGGACTGATAATCTGCGACGCTTAGTTCAAGAAACACATTTAGAACCCTCTTCTTTTGTCTATCCAATTTTCGTGACACATGGTCAGGATGTACGCCAAGCAATTGCTGCTATGCCTGGTCAATATCGTCTTTCTTTGGATCAGCTTCCTAACGAAGCAAAAGAATTGAAGTCTTTAGGTGTGCGTGCAGTATTACTTTTTGGGATTCCATCTTATAAAGATGCCGAAGGAACAGAAGGATACGCTGTTGATGGAATCGTGCAACAAGCTGTAAGGGTTTTGAAAGATGCGGACCCTGAATTAATTGTCATCTGTGATGTTTGTTTGTGTGAATATACTGATCATGGTCATTGCGGGCTGATTAATATAAACGGTGAAGTGCTTAATGATGAAAGTCTGTCTTTATTATCTGAGATGGCGGTAACTTGTGCAGATGCAGGAGCTGATATCATAGCTCCATCTGACATGATGGATGGTAGAGTGCAAGCTATTAGACATGCACTTGATGAGACAGGCCATGCACAAAAAGCAATTATGGCCTATAGCGCAAAGTATTCTTCAGCGTTCTACGGGCCATTTCGTGAAGCTGCAGATTCAACACCTCAATTTGGTGATCGTAGAGGCTATCAAATGGATCATGCAAATGTTCGAGAGGCATTGCGTGAAGTCGAGGCAGATATTGATGAACAAGCAGATATTGTCATGGTAAAACCTGCTCTTGCTTATTTAGATGTCATTCGACGTGTTCGCGAAAGAACAGATCTTCCTTTGGCAGCCTATAACGTGAGTGGAGAGTATTCGATGCTCAAAGCCGCTATTCAGAATGGCTGGTTAGAAGAAGAACGTGTTATTTTAGAAACGTTAACTGCGATTCGTCGTGCGGGAGCAGATATTCTAATTACGTATCACGCTAAAGAAGCAGCACAATGGCTGAGGGCCAATGACTAGTAGCAATTTTAAAAAATCACTCGAAATAATGAATCGTGCACGTGCACATTTGCCCGGTGGTGTTAATTCACCGGTCAGAGCTTATCGTGCTGTGGACGGAGATCCAGTTGTTCTGAGGAGTGGTAATGGTGCGATGATCACTGATGTTGATGGTAATGAATACATTGACTATGTGAATTCGTATGGTCCTCTAATACTAGGACATGCCCATCCGGATGTTATTCACGCAGTGCAAGAGGCATCAAAATCTGGCACCTCTTTTGGTGCACCTACTGAACCTGAAGTTGATTTAGCTGAATTAGTGGCCTCAACGTTTCCCTCAATAGAGATGGTCCGATTCGTAAATTCAGGTACAGAAGCTGCTATGAGTGCTATACGTCTAGCTCGCGGACAAACAAAAAAAGATCTCATTATTAAATTTGAAGGCTGTTATCACGGTCATGCTGATGGATTGTTAGCCTCTGCAGGATCAGGTGTGGCTACGTTTGGATTACCAGATTCACCAGGTGTGCCTGCAGCAATGGCAGCTCAAACACTAATTGCTCCGTACAATAACTTGGAGGTAGTTAAGTCTATTTTTGAAGCTCATCCAGATAAAATCGCTGCAGTCGTTGTTGAGCCTGTTGCCGGTAATATGGGTGTCGTTGTTCCTCAACCAGAATACCTTGCCGGATTGCGATTATTATGTGATCAAAATGACGCATTATTGATTTTTGATGAAGTTATTTCCGGATTTCGAGTTTCTGCTTCAGGTGCTCAAGGTTTTTTTGATGTTCATCCTGATCTTACAATTTTGGGGAAGATTATCGGTGGAGGATTACCAGTAGGTGCGTATGGTGGTTCTCGTGAACTAATGGAAGAAATGGCACCTACTGGAGATATCTATCAAGCCGGTACTTTGTCAGGTAATCCGATTGCTATGGCTGCTGGGTTAGCCACGTTAAATATTTTACTTGCAGATTCAGAAGCATATAATTATCTAAATTCTCTAGGTGTAAGACTTGCTGCAGGGCTTGAATCTGCAGCAAAAGATATAGGTATCCCTCTAAGTGTTGTGCAAATTGGATCTACCTTAACTGCATTTTTTCAGGATGCTGTTCCTACCAATTATGATGAAGCTACACGTTCTGATACTGCAATGTTTGCTAAATTCCATCGTGAAATGTTAAACAGAGGTGTTCATTTAGCACCTTCTCAATATGAAGCTTGGTTTTTGTCACTAGCACATGATGAAAAACTTATTGATCAGACTGTAAATTACGCCCGTGAGGCTCTGATGGCATGTCAATCTAACTGATAACCTGTTAGTACATTTATTTTTTCTTAGGGTACCCTAATCTTTAAAATTTCTATAGTAATTATTTGAATATGGTTGCTACTAATAATTGATGCTTGGTAGCATGTATTTTATGCAAGAGCAGGGTTTTTTTTCAGGAAATGGCAATACATCTAGTATCAAAATTGAAGATGCATATTTCAATTTTGGCGCTGTAAGTGTATTGCGTGGTGTTTCTCTTAATGTAGAAGCCGGTCAATCTATAGCTTTATTGGGTCCATCGGGATGTGGTAAGACTACGTTACTCCGATCTATTGCTGGTTTAGAGAAACTAGATACTGGTGTAATTACAATAGATGGAAATGCGGTCACATCTCCAGATTGTTTTGTTCCAGCTGAAAAACGCCGTGTTGGAATGGTTTTTCAAGACGGCGCATTGTTCCCTCATCTCACAGTTGCTGAAAATGTTCGCTTTGGTTTAAGTAATAGTTTTGATCGTGATAATCGTGTGAAAGATGTTCTTGAGATGGTTGGTTTAACAGCGATGGCAAACCGTGCACCTGATAATCTTTCCGGTGGAGAACGCCAGCGTGTAGCACTCGCACGCGCCTTGGCCCCAGAGCCATCTGTTCTACTGCTTGACGAACCTTTCGCAAGTCTTGATGCATCTATGCGTGTTCAATTGCGTACAGAAGTACGTCAATTACTTCAGGATCTAAATATTACAAGTCTGTTTGTTACACATGATCAGGGTGAAGCATTTGTTTTAGGTGATGAAATTGCAGTAATGAATGAAGGTCGAATTCTCCAAATTGATGTGCCTAGTACAATTTATGAGCAACCTATAGATCCTTGGGTTGCTCAGTTTGTGGGTGAAGCTAATATGGTCTCAGGATCAACTGATAATCAAAGTGTAATAACTTCCCTTGGCTCTGTTCCGTTATCTGACCAGTTGGATTGTGCAGCAGGTTCTTCTGTTGACGTACTTTTACGGCCGGAATGCTTGGAAATTCAATCAGGAGGAAATTGGTTAGTTTCGTCAGTTGAATTTTATGGGCATGATTCGATGTATCAACTTAAAGGCGAAGAAGAGAAGACTCTACAAGTGAGATCATTCACTAATCCGATTTATCAAACTGGAGATTATGTTTCTGTCCGTTATGTTGGCCCTCCAACAATGGCTTACCAATCTGTAAATAGTTAAAACATGAATTTTTTGAATTATATAGGGGTAATTTGAATTTATTTTAAAGGTATGCACCCTAATTACAAAAGAAAGGTTAACCTGATAGTGAAAAAATATATATACTTTTTTCTTGGAATGATGTTTGTCTCAAGTGCTTTTGTTGGTTGCAATAGTACTGATGAAGAAAGCCTTGTGATTTATTCTGGTCGAAGTCAATACTTGATAAATCCAATTCTTGATTCTTTTGCTGAAAGCACAGGTATAGATGTACAAGTCCGTTATGGCGGTTCTGTAGATTTGGCTTTGCTTATTGAAGAAGAAGGAGAAAAATCTCCTGCTGATGTCTATATATCAAAGAGCCCAGGTCCAGTTGCATACTTGGCAGAACGTGATTTACTAAGTGATCTTCCAGAAGATGTGCTAGCAATTAGCCCGGGGAGTGATGCAGGCAATTGGGTCGCAGTAAGCGGCCGTCAACGTGTACTAGTCTATAATCGAGAGAATGTTACAGAATCTGAATTGCCAGAAAGTGTTTTTGAACTCACTGAAGCTAAATGGAAAGGCAGATTGGCAATTGCTCCAAGAAATGGATCATTTCAAGATTTCTTTACTCTATTTCGCCTGAAACATGGAGATGATGTTGCACTTGATTGGCTGAAACAAATGGTTGCAAATGAGGTTAAGGTCTATGCAAATAACAATTCAATAGTTCAAGCCACTGCACGTGGTGAAGTAGATGGTGGTCTCGTGAATCACTATTATAATGCTCGCCTAAAAGTAGAAAATCCAGATACCCCTAGTGAGAATCATCGATTTGTTGATGGTGATTCTGGTTCTGTAACTATTGCAACTGTTGCGGGTATAATTCCTGGTGGAAATGAAAAAAATGCTGAAAAACTCATTCGCTTTTTGTTAGACACAGCAGCTCAGCAGTATTTTACTGATCGTACATACGAATATCCTGTACTAGCAGGCATAGAATCGAAGCATGATCTTTCTAAACCACCTACAATTGATTTCGGTGATTTTAATATATTGGGAAGTGGATTAGAACGTACTCTGGAGTTGATTCGTGAGGCAGGATTCGATATTTAGTCGATCTGATAGTGAAGATAAGAATTCATTTAGTGCACTAGAGGTAAAAGAAAAAACACCTGTTCTTTTACTTCTAGTGTCTATTGTTGTTGCCCTGTTGTTTGCCGTTCCATTTTTTTATTTGGCAGTGCGTAATATAGTCAATATTAATGATCTGGCGAATATTTTCTTTTCCAAATTAACTTTCTACCCTTTAATGAAAACTCTCTATTTAGCATTTACTGTTTCAATTGCTGCTTCTTTCATTGGTGTATTGTTGGCATGGATTACTATTCGTACTGATGTACACTGGGGGTCATTATGGCGGATTTTGTGTCCGTTACCTTTGGTTTTCCCCTCGTTTGTCGTTGGTACCACTCTAATTTCTGCTTACTCGCCAGGTGGTTTTTTTGAGTTTATATTTTTACCACTTGGTATTGAGCAATTTCATAGACTTGATGGCTATATTGGTTCTTTTTTAGTATTAACTTTTATAACGTTTCCTTATGTGTATTTACCAGTAGCTGCTCGGTTTTCTACACTGCCATCTTCAACTGAAGAAGCAGCTCGTTTATTGGGTTATAACTCATTTGCCACTTTTAAACGTGTAACTTTACCTCAAATTTTTCCTACTATACGTGCAGGGACGCTATTGATTTTTTTGTATGTAGTGAGTGATTTCGGCGTAGTTCAACTGATGGGATATTCTACACTGACAACTAGAATATTCAATACACGCTTGGCTGATACTGAATTGTCCTTGGCGTTAGGTTTGGTTTTAGGACTTGTAGCATTGTTAATTGTTTTAGGTGAAAGATTTTCCAGTAAGGAATTAAATTTGGTAAATGACAATCCTTCTATTCGTCCTACTAAACTTAAATTAGGACGTTGGCAACCAATGGCGTTGTTTACAATAGTAATTGCACTTGGCGCGGGATTATTTTCACCAATTATTATTCTTTTTTGGTGGGCATATAGAGGTTTCATTAATCAAACTGCTGGGTTTGCGACTACTTCAGATTTGATGACACTTGCTTTACCTACAGTTAATACTGTAGTTATGAGCGTTTCTGCAGCTTTAACCACTGTACTTTTAGTACTGCCAATTGCTTTTCTTGTGACACGTTTTCGCAGTATTTTAATTACTCCCATTAATGCGATAATCGTGTCAGGCTTCGCTTTACCTGGTTTAGTGGTTGCATTATCAATAGTTTTTCTATCTATCAATGTCACAGGGTTCTATTTTCTCTATCAAACATTACCGATATTACTACTTGCATATATTATCCATTTTGGTGCACAGGCATATCGAACAGCTCAAGTTGGAGTTTTAAATCTTGACAATCGTCTCAGTGAGGTAGCACGTACTCTTGGTACCGGTCGATTGCTATTATTGATAAAAATTGAACTTCCTCAAATGTTACCTGCTTTGGCAGCAGGTGGAGGTTTGGTGATGCTCTCAACTATGAAAGAACTTCCTGCTACATTACTTGCCTCACCAATAGGATTTAAGACACTGGCCACTCATATTTGGGCTCTTAATGAAGCAGGATTTTTGGCTGATGCAGGAGTGGCATCATTGTTATTGGTTATTTTGTCAGCAGTGTTGACTTGGTTAGTTGTTATTCGTAATGCAATTCACTTACGTTAGTACCAAAGTAATTATTAAATTTGGAGGGTGCAATGTTTGTAAGATTAGATCATGTGGGGCTTGTAGCTTACACAATTGATGAAGCAAAAACTATTTTGGGAGACCAATTAGGATTGGATATTGATGAGAAAAAATCCAATTGGCCCGATGGTAGTTTTTTTGCACCAGAACAAACATTTAATTATTTTTTCCAAATTGCAAAAGGTGAGACACAGATAGAAGTTCTTATTCCTGCTGAAGATGCTACTAGCGGGACTGCAAAATATTTGGCAAAAAATGGACCAGGATTACATCATATTTGCTTTGCGGCAAGGGATGTAAACGAAGAAGTTGAACGATTACGTGCACAAGGTATGCGGCAAATTGAATTATCGGCTACTGCCGATGGTCGTCCTACAGCTGCATTTTTTCACCCAAGTAGTGTAGGTGGCGTTCTTACAGAAATTGTTCCTTTCCGTGAAGATTAACCTGATTATTTAGATTAAGGATCTTAGATGGATGTACTAAGCGCACTAAAGTATCGTAGGACTGCAACAGAGTGGGATGTTGAAAAAATACCGTCTAAAGATTTAATTTCGAAAATAATTGAAGCCGCAACTTGGGCGCCTAACCATCGACGTACTGAGCCTTGGCGATTTCACGTAATTGCAGGGAAAGCACGTGAGCAATTATTGCTTGCTATTCAAGATGATTACCGTGTTAAGGGGTATGCTCAGGAAGATATTACTAAGGAAATCGCTGTTATTGAGAGGAAATTTTATCGTTCTCCTTTGATGATAATAGTGACTCAATTTTCAAATCATGACGATGACTCTGATCGTATTCTCGAAGATTATGCTGCCTGTGCTTGTGCTATTCAAAATTTACTTCTTGCAGCACATGCAGAAGAATTAAATACAAAATGGAGCACAGGGAAATTAGTTTATGAAAAAGGTGTATTCAATTTTTTAGGATTGGAAAACACTGAACGCATTGTCGGGTTCATTTATATGGGGTATGGAAAAAAAGATCTGAATACTGAACCTCAACGCCGTCAGCCGATAGTAAATTGGTACAACTTTGCATAATGATACTTAGATATATTTGTATTGGAGAATTTTTTTGTCTCTAAATATCCAAATCTTAAAACGTCCAGAGATATTGGGTTCTTTAGCACTGTTTGTAGTTTTAATTTCAGTATATTTTTTTTCTATTGATATTAGGGCAACACGAGGGGCATCAATTACAGCTGATGAACCGTTTTATTTGATTACAACGCAAAGTCTTATTCAAGACAGTAATATTGATTTGCGGGCTCAATATCAAGACCACTCTTATCGTTCTTTTTTTGATCATCCTGATGGACTTTGGACACAATCTGTTCCTCTGGAAGATGGAAGACTTGTCAGCCCACATAATATTGGTCTAACTATATTATTAATTCCTGGTTTTCTTATGGGCGGTCTTATCGGGACGCAAATTCAAATGGTTTTATTATCAGCTTCTACTTGGGTTTTATCTTACCTTCTGACATTGAAATTGATGCCGTTGAAACCGCTATTTGTTTGGTTGGTAACGATAATTATTGCTCTCAGTGCTTCAGCATTTATCTACTCTTCTGAAATATATCCTGAAATACCTGCTGCATTTTTTCTTGTATTGTCATTACTATTTCTTGTGAAATGTGATCGAGTACACGTTGTACGTGCTTTTGCAGTATTAATTTGTATATCTACACTGCCTTGGCTTGCTGTAAAATATGTTCCCTTAGCAGCACTTGTTGGTTTGTACACTCTATGGAAATGTACTTCAATTGCGCGAATATTACTTATAGTGGTTGGATTATTGTTTGCCTTTACATATATTCTCTTTCATCTTGCTGCATATGATTCTTTGACTCCGTACTATGTAAATCTCGTTTATGCTGGTGATTCTACCGTCTCAATCGTGGAACGACATGTCAATTTTTTCGATAGATTCTATAGGTTGTGGGGGTTATTTATTGACAGACATTTTGGGATTGCAAGGTGGGCTCCGATTCTTCTCTTTGTAATTCCTGGATTAGCTCTTACGATACGTGGGAATGCTCTGCATCGCCTTGTTTTTAGTTTAATTATAATGCAAATATTGATGGCTACTTTTGTGGCTATAACCATGATGGGTTGGTGGTTCTCTGGAAGGACATTAATGACAATATTTCCATTACTGACGATTCCATTAAGTTTTTTTGTCATTAATGTCTATTCTCGATTTAGATTACCTTTGATTATTAGTGGAATTTACTCAGTGATGATTACTATAGTTCTTGCTATGGCAGGACATTCTCGACAGATTGTAATTGCAGTTGACCCTTTTGAGATGAGTTCACCTGTTTTTCAATTTACTAATAATTTTTTTCCTCTATACACATCTTGGAATTCAATGACGTGGGTTTTAACATTGATTTGGATTGCATTTGGAATCTTAGCAGTTTTAATAGCATTCAGATCAAAAACTATTATTAACTAACTGCAACTGTTTTGGTTAGTGTCTGACATTAGTCTAAGTTCTATTAATGTATCATGGAAAATATCTGGTATTGGCGTAATGGCATTTTCTTTCATCTTGCTTAATAATGACGTTTTTTCGGTTGTTAATAGAATTGGCAACTGGCATTCATTCGCAACTAATAATGCCATGAGGGTGTCACAGGCAATGTCTGTTTGTGTATGTCCATTTGAAAAGCGTAGTCTAATGTCAGCCTTGATCCCTCTTTTATGAATGAGCATTGCTACAGGTTCGCAGCCGATTGCATGGTAAAGTTCTAGAAATCCAGATAAAAGATAAGCTGTGTGGTTCAGAATTGTATCATTTTCAAAGTCCAAAAAATCTATTAAATCTTTTTGTATAATCAAACGAATATGTTTGTCATGATCGACAGGATGTAGCGTAACCCAACCGTGTTGTTTGCATTCACATAATTCCGGTTGCAAGCTTCGAATCCGCAATTTCAGATGATTCATCTAAATTTTACCTTGTGCTTTTTGTCGATGATGATTGTTTGCCTCTTCCACCGCTTCCAGTATGTGCATAGGGGAGCCAATATTTCGTGCAGTATTACAAATAGCAGCTAAATCTTTAGGTAGACATTGTCCGCCAAATCCGCGTTCTTTTGTAACGATAGTATGACTTTGATTGATTCGGTTATCTTGAAGCCAAAGTGATTTTACTTCTTCATAATCAACATCAGTTGCTTCACAGAGATCATAGAATTCATTACAGAAGGCGACTTTTGTTGCCAAAAAAGCATTCTCCATGTATTTCACAATTTCTGCAGTTTTTGGTTCTGTAGGGAAGTGCTGGATGTTGTTATTGGTATATACGTTTTCGTAGAGGGATTGTACTTTTGAAACCGCAGGTCCATAACCTCCATATATTAAGAATTCACGGTTGTCAGGATTTCTCAGAGGGTGTATTTCAGATTCTCCAGCATATTCTGGCATAAAAACTAATGGTTTTCCTGTTTCTTTAATTAATCTATCGGTTGTCCCTACACTAATTGTGCTATGGCAAATAATCGCATCATTTGGATCTGCAAGCCTGACTATTTCTTCAACAATTGATGTATCACACGCACCTGAAAGAAGACGTGCTGTAGGGACACATACAATTACAAAATCAGTATCAATTAAATCGTTCGGTTCGTTATAACCAAGTGGAGGGTCATATATAACAGGGTTGTAATCATCAAATATTTTTGCCACATAATGACCTACTGAACCATATCCTGCGATCGTTATTTTTGTCATTTTATTTTCCATTTATATGATTCTAGGGGGACGATATCGTCCCCCTAGAACTAATGAAACTTTATTATTGTAAAGTTCCTACTTCTGCTTTAGTGATGTTCAAACCACTATATGCAGCTTCTATGGCACTAAGTACCTTATCTGCTGACTTAGAAGGTTGGTTTTCTAAGTTGTAGATGGCATTAAGATCTTTCGCACTGGAGGCATTTGCCTTAGCTACGAGAGGCTCAATGACACGGAAGAAAGCCCAACCTTCAGCTT
Organism: Dehalococcoidia bacterium; assembly: GCA_022451865.1. Lineage (GTDB taxonomy): Bacteria > Chloroflexota > Dehalococcoidia > UBA2979 > UBA2979 > UBA6955. The sequence goes on along the minus strand of JAKUNM010000006.1, from coordinate 20,612 downwards.
GATGGATACGAGCTTTTGCATCATCTCCAGCTTCAAGATCAGCTTGCATTTTACTTCCGTAACGGATGGTTGCTTGAACATAAGTGATAGTTACTTGTCGTAGTATTTCGTCAGCTGCAGCAGCTAAAGCTGATGCATCTCCACTCTTACTTGCTTCAAGTCCTTCGTTCGTTGCTTTCAATAAAGCATCGTTCACAGCAGAACCTGTTCCAAAATTCCCACCTCTTTTATCAGCTGTTGCAAAAGGCGAGCCTTTAGGTGCTGCATCGTTGTCTCCATGGTAGAAAGCCCACCATTCATCCCAGTTATGCGGAGCACCTTTATTTACATCAATATTTCCTGCAGCGACCTTTTCTTCAGCAGCTACAACTTCATGAAGTGCCCAGGCAATCATAATTTGGTTTTGAATACCTTTTTGAACACCTTGCTTTCGAACTCCATCAGCTTCACCTTCGAATGGTCCAGTGCCATCAATAGCATGGGTTACATAGGTGTCTAACCAAGTTTGGTCGTTGTAGTACGCAGTATAATCGTCCCAAATTCGCTCAGAACGTTCACTACGTGCAAATCCTGCGATGGTTCGAATTCCAGATGATTTAACTGAATTTTTCCCATCTTCATAAAGCGCTTTTACTGCTGCAAAATCAATTTTATCTGCACCGAGCAGTGCGTTGATTTCTGCTACATCTACCACTACCAATGAGTGACTTACAACATCAGATGCTGGTTCATAACCACCGATTGCTGCGTGGTCGTGGTCGTGTGCATGTGAAGCAGATGCTGATCCAGATGCTGATCCAGATGCTGATCCAGATGTACCAGATGCTGAAGCAGATGCTGATCCAGATGCTGATCCAGAGGCCGATCCAGATCCACTGGCTCCAATAACGGAAACAGTTCCTGGGCGATCCTCTCCGTCATCATCACTACATGCAGCTGCAAAGCTGAGCAGTGCGACACATAAAATTGTAAAAATTTTCATGTGCCACGAAGATTTAGTAATTTTCATTACAACTCCTTTCAAGTTGTTATTTACTTACTTAATACTTCTCTGGCCATTCCAAGAGGTACTCGCCAAAGATAGTTTGTATTAATAAAAGATTGTCCTTGCGTACGATGGTTGTACGTAATTGGAACTTCTTTCATCGAAATGCCTTTTCCTAAGAGATTTAACGTCAATACTTGTGCATAGTTGTAATCATGAATAATTTCGGCCACTTCAAGAGCATTCTTTGAAAAAGCTCTAAATCCAGTTTGTCCGTCAGAAATTTTTCGTCCCGCAATAATGTTCAGTAGAACCGTGAAACAGCGATTTCCTATAGATCTCCACAGTGGATGACCTGATCTTTTACCAAGGAATCGAGAACCCAAAACATATTCTGCATCACCAGATTGAATAGGTTCCAATAATAAAGGTATTTCTTGAGGGTCATATTCAAGGTCTGCGTCTATATATATAGCAGCAGACGCATTTATCTCACGGGCTTTTGCTAGTCCACTTCTTAATGCTGCACCTAGGCCTTGGTTTGTCTTGTGTATGACTATATGGTTAGCACCATTTTTTTGTGCAAGTTCTGCAGTATTATCATTTGATCCATCATCGACTACGATGATTACGGATTTTTCTTTTATTTCCGTAGGGATTCGTGTCAGTAATGTTGGTAAGGTTACCGATTCATTGTATGCAGGGATGACTATGGCAAGTGGTCCATTAGATTCATTGTTAGGACCTGTAGGAGTGAATAACACTTGTCCTACTGAATTTTCTGGTGGATTGACTCCTAAGTAATAAGCTACTGTTGGTGCAACATCTAATAAACTTCGTGTTTCTGTGATTTTATCACCAGCTTGTATTCCCTCTCCCCAAGCAATAAAAGGTACACGCTTTTCAGGTTCTGTGAGGTGTCCATGCCCTCCAATTCCTTTACCTTGTCCATGATCTGACGTAATAAAAACAGTGGTGTTTTCTAGATATCCTTTTTCAGTGCACCAACTAAAGAATTCTTCAAGGAGTTGATCAGTGATTTCAATTTTTTCGAGGTATTCAGGGTAATAGCTCCCTCGTGAATGCCCAGTTTGATCAACGGATAAAGTCTGCAAGACTAAAAATTCAGGATTTTGCTCATCCATTGTTTTACATGCTTGTGCTATTAATGCGGGGTCAATTTCTTCATTTGGGGTAAGTGCTGTGACAGTTTCGACAGTTTCTTCTCCAAAGGCATCTACTAAATGTGCAATTCCAACCAATCGATTTTCTATATTATTTTCTGTGAGTACATCAAAGATTGATTCGCATTTTACTCCAAGTGACGGAACGAAATTACTTGTCATTCCATGGTTGCGAGGCACTGCTCCAGTAAGCATTGAACTAAAAGCTGTCACTGTGCGTGCTGGATAGACAGTACGCATATCTGTACAAACAGTACCTTCTGCTATTAACTTGTCAAAGAAAGGAGTTTTTGCTTCATGGAAGCGATCAAGTCTACAGCCATCAATAACAATTAGGATTATACGTTTACTTATGCGACCATTTTTATTATTTATTAATCTTGTAGGTGTGACGGGTTCCAAAGGTTTCCATGTGAACCACCATTGGTGAATAAGTATTGCAGCTACAGTAATTATCAGAGTATAAATCTCTACTGTTAGTACTGAATTAAGTGATAGATCTGTTGTCAAAAAACGTGTCAGAAAAATAAGGATGAGTAATTTTGGAACTTGTTCCAAAAAGTTGCCACTTGTAGGATCAGGATTCTCAACTACTAATCGCCAAAATCGAGTGAAGTTTGTTAATTTTGTGCCTATACGAATGTGATAATAAATGCTTCCCCAAAAAATGACTGTAAAAAAGAGATAAATACTTAGTACGAAAGTGAGCGCAACCCAATCAACAGAATTTGTAATAAAGAAGACCGGTATAAGAAATAGCCATAAACCTGCACGTAAGTTTAATGGAAAGTCAAAACGATAAAACATTGTCACAAGTGGTAGTAACAAAATTAATGAAATACCTAAATGTATCCAATAGTTTGCATCAAAGAAATTGGGAAGACTTAGTAAGAATAATATTCCTAATGAGAAGACAGGTGTAAATGGCTTGCCTTCATTTAATACATTCCATAAGCGCGCAGCTATGAGTTCGAATTTGCTGGCAGATTTGGCATCATCTTTACTTCCACGTAATGAACCTAAAGACGGGATTCCAGTGATATAGAGGAGCCCTAGTGGGCTCAATCCGATCGCGAAAGCATAAATGAATTTCAAACTGTGCGTTAATACTGCAAGTGTAAATGCTTCAGAGAATGGCATGCCTAATAACTGCAATGTTAGAGTCATACTTGCTTCATAAATACCAATTCCTCCTGGTGTGAGGTGAATGATTTGAAAAAGTATTGTGCAAGCTGTAACTGTTATTGCACCTTGTATTGAAAGGTCAAAGCCTAATGCCTCTGCTGCTCCATAAACAACTGCTGCTTCCAAAATCCAACTCGGGATAGTCAGGCAAGTTGCAATAAAGATTTTGTTAAGGGAAACAGTCCTGAGTGATTCTTGGGCTGAAATCCAAATAGTATTAATCTTTTGTGATTGCTTAGGTGCAAAATCCGTTTTTCTGAGCCAAAGTAAAATTCCAGTTGCTATTAGCATTAGTATTGCTGGGAAAATAATAGGTGTTGATGAATCTATACCTACAGTAAGTGGTAAGAGCATTGCCGCTATTGCTAATAAAGCAGCAGTATCAAGCAAACGTGCTAGCAGTGTTGAGACTAGAGCTTCACCAGATGGGATGCCTGATTTATTGCCCAAGTATGGGCGTATGAATTCTCCAGCTTTAATAGGTAATGCGTGATTAGCGAGGAGAGCTGTGTGGAGAATTGCTAACAGATACATTTTCTTTGGTTTTGTAGTTGGAGAAAGAAGAGATTGCCATGCTAATGTTCTTAATACGAATGCACTTAAATATATTAATCCAATAGTTCCCACGAGTAATGGGCGCTGTATAAGTTCCTTAATTCCATTGCTAAATAAATCCGTATCAATGTAAAAGAATAAAAAAACGATCATCGTAAATGAAATAAATAAAGCTACGGATAGACGTACAATTCCTATGGAAGGGCCTGGAATCATGCGTGTATCGTCTACCCGCAGCTGTCTGAAATTGAAAAGAGTTTGCATTCACTCGCCTCTTATTATTTTGGATACATATCTATAAAAAATGTAGGTACGTTCCTATAAAAGTATACAGCCTTAATTGATTTAAATTGTTTGCCTAACTATTATTTTTTCGTATGCATAACAAATCGAATTAGTTTGTACTAATATTTTGTCTAAGCGTCAAGACATAGAACTAGGAAATACGATTTCGACATGATGACTCAGAGTAGTTTGATCTAAACTTCTAATTATTGACGATATTCGATCGTGATCCTCTTGCGATGAGAGGAGAAAGTACGAGCACAGCTAAAATTAATGTTAAACCGATTGCTATGAGCGTGTTACGTTCGCCCCAGTGATCAGCTGCTAGTCCAATCGGTAAACCTGCGAGCATAAATCCTGAGAATGCTAGTTGTGTAATTGAAATAACGCGTCCATAAAAAGCTGGATCTGCCTCTAATACTATTACTGCACCATTTAGCGTTTGGAAAGCTCCATTACCTAACCCTAGTAACAACATTGGAATGAGTACGATGATAAAAGTTGGACTAAGGCCTGTAATAACTAGTGCAATTCCACTGAGTAAAGCTCCTAATGTGTATATGAAGAGAGCTTTTTTTGATCCTGCGAAAGAGGCAACGAGTAGGCTTGCAATTAATCCTCCGAGTGCATTAACAGTTTGAAGTGTACCTAATTGCTCGACTGGTTTATTGAGCTCATTCTCGAGTAGACCAGGTAGTACAGTCGTCGATGACAAACCTAGTATGACCATTATGAAGAAAAGAGTAAGCATCCATTTTAATCTTGAATGCTGTTTTACATACTTTATCCCTTCTATCATATCTCCAAAAATAGAATTATCTTTATGGGAATTTTCTGGTATTGATGCTGGCAAGAAAAATAAAGTAATTGTGGCAATTGTAAAGAGTATACCCATTACACAATAAGCTCCGGCTGATCCGAATAAAAGACTTGCTACAAGTAATGTCGCCAGTGCAGGTGCCCATATTCGAGCTGCACTAAGAGAGATTTGTGTGAGTGCAACCGCATTTGGCCTTAAAGCAAGAGGTAAGAGTTCGACAACCCATGCTTGGCGTGCAGGACCTAAAAAGGCAAAACTTGCACCAGTAACGAACGCACCAATAGAGAGATGATAAAGTTCGATTTGATCTTGATAAATTAAATATGCAGTAACGAAAAAGACTGCAGCAATCGCTAATTGGCTTAGTGTGCTAATGAATTTTTTGGAGACTCGATCGGCTATTGCTCCTCCAAAGGGTGAAAAAACAGCTGAACCGATCCCTTGAGCAAGTAGTACTGCTCCAACTGCACTGTTTCGACCAGTTAGTTCGAATGCAATAATTGACTGGACAACAGTTGACATAAAAAATGCTGTAAATGTAAACAGAGATCCTGCCCAGAGAATTGCATAACTACGAATAGTCAAAGCTTCAAAAATTTTGTGCATTAGGTTTTAGTTCATTTCGTTATAATTCACCCTTAGTATGCTACCGCGGCACACTATAGAAACTAGTTAATATACTATTATTTTGTCTGAAAATATTGAGAGGGATATTGTGGGGAACCTACAAGCACCTAAATCTATTGTTATTAAGGGTGGTCGTATTATTGACCCGTTGACCAGCCGAGATGAAATTACAGATATATACATCGTTAATGGTGAAATTAAGGCTATCGATGTTGGACTGGCTCAACAGATTCCTGATGTAGAAATCATTGATGCGACAGGTTTAGTTGTTGTACCGGGTTTTATAGATTTACATGTACATTTTCGTGATCCTGGTCAACTGCATAAAGAATCAATTTCAAGTGGAGCAGGTGCGGCTGCAGCTGGAGGATTTACAACAGTAGTACAGATGCCTAATACAGAACCTCCTTTTGATTCACCAGAACGAATACGTGAAGTAAATAAACGTGCAGAACAGGAATCTATTAGGATTTTGACTACTGGAACTATCACAAAAGGAAGGCATGGTGTTGAAGCAGTTAATATAAGAGACATGGCTGAAGCAGGTGCCGTTGCCCTTACTGATGATGGTGATTTTGTAGTGGATACTGAACTTATGAGAAAAGTATTTAAACTTGCAAGATCTCTAGATCTTCCCATATCACAGCATTGTGAGATGCCTTCATTAGTGTTAAACGGATTGGTTAATGATGGTGATATTTCTGCTCGTTTAGGTATAGCTGGAAGATCAAACGACAGTGAAATTTATGCTGTTGAGCGCGAAATTCAATTGGCTATGGAAACTAAGGGACATTCTCATATTCAACATGTGAGTGCTGCTGGCACAATTGAATTAATTCGGAAAGCAAAGGCACAGGGTGTAAATGTGACAGCAGAAGTTACACCACATCATTTAAATTTAACGGACTATGCGCTGTTAAGTGGTCGCGGAAATCTTCCGTATGACACATTTGCCAAATGTAACCCTCCACTTCGAACAGGTCTTGACGTTGCTGCTTGTATAGAAGGATTAGCAGATGGGACTATCGATGCAATTGCAACAGATCATGCTCCACATGCAGTGAAAGAAAAACAAACTGATATTCACAATGCACCTCCTGGATTAATTGGTTTGGAGACTGCTTTTTCTTTAGGTTTGAAGCTTGTAGATAATCACTTGATTGATCTTCCTCTTTTAATAAAGGCTTTTACACAAGGTCCAGTTCAGGCATGGGATTTATCTAGAAGGGTAAACATCAAAGGTCTAGGTTCTTTAGAAGTTGGTGGTATTGCCGATATTACAATCATTAATTTAGATTCCGTATGGGATGTGAACCAAGGGACGATACACTCCTTGGGGATGAACACACCATATTTAGACGATACTCTGAAAGGAAGTATCATGATGACGATCGCAGCAGGTTGTAAAGTTTACGAAGCTGATGAAGGAAGCTAATTAAGTGACGACAAAAGTTCTTTTAGTTGGTGATACACACATTCTTAATTGGGATTCCGCACATCCTGAATTACAACGTGCTGTTCGTCAGGCAGATATTGCATTACATGCAGGTGATTGGGTTGGATTGGATGCTGTTGAAGGTTTTCAAAAACAAGCAAAGCAATCTTTCGTTGTGCATGGTAATTCAGACCCAGTTGCAATACGTGAAACGTTACCGTATCGCGAGATCATAGAAATAGAACAAGTAAGGATAGGACTAATTCATCCTGCATGGGGTCGGGAAGAATTTGGTCCAGAGAAATTAATACCTGATTTCCCATTTGATGACTGTGGCAAACTGGATATTATTTGTTTCGGACACTTGCATGAAACAATGGATGTTGATGCTGAAGGCATGCGTTTCATTAATGCAGGTCAAGGATACCCTTCATTTCATGTCCCAGGAACTATTGGATGGCTATACATTTCAAAATCGGAAATAACTGTCGAAATAGAAGAATTTGCACAAGCCACCTAATATTCTTTAAATGAATTTTTGTAGTGGGAGGAATTTTTGACTTCAATAGCTGGCCTGTTGTCACAAGGTACGACTTTTTCCTTTGAGTTTTATCCACCGCGTACAGAAAAAGGTGCTAAACAGTTGATGACAACTATGGAACATCTCCTTCCCTATAATCCATCATTTATATCGATTACATATGGAGCAGGCGGATCGAGTCGTGAACAGACATTGGAAATTGTTAAGGAACTAAAACATAATACGAGATCTGCAATACTTCCCCATCTAACTTGTATTGGACATACACGTGATGAAATAGAGGAACTTGTTAATCAGTATGTCGATTCAGGAATTACAGATATTCTGGCATTGCACGGAGATCAACCAAGAAATTCTGTTGTATTACCAGAAGGTGATTTTAAGTTTGCCACTGATTTAATTGATTTTCTTCGCATTAATTATGATTTGTCTTTAGGTGTTGCAGCACATACTGAAGGACATCCTGCAGCGTCTAACCGTAACAGTGATTTGGAGCACCAATCCTTAAAAATTCGTACAGCTGATTTTGCTATTACCCAATTTTTTTTCGATGTGGATCACTATATTTTATTTTGTGAAGAAATGAAAAAAAGAAAAGTATTTGTTCCTATTATTCCCGGTATTATACCAGTAACTAATCCTACAGAGATTGATCGTATGATTCGATTAGCTGGTGGAACTTTCCCAGAAAAATTGTGGGAAGAAATGAACAACGCAAGTAATCAAGAATTGAAACAACGTATCGGTATCAACCATTCTATACAACTGGTAAAACAACTACTTAAAGCAGGCGCACCAGGGATACATTTCTACCCAATGAATCGTTGGCAAGAGACTGAGGAATTATTACAACATTTAGGTTTTAATTCACATTAATGGATTGAGCTAATTCTTATATTCAAGGTTTGGAGCCAGCCATTTTTCTATTTCAGCAACCGTCAATTTTTTGCGTGCCGCATAGTCTTCCACTTGGTCTCGTAAGATTTTCCCTATTCCGAAATAATGTGCATCTGGATGACTGAAATACCACCCACTTACAGAAGCACCAGGAGTCATCGCATAATTTTCCGTGAGAGATATCCCTGTAGCATTTCTTGCATCTAACAGATCAAATAAAGTTTGTTTTTCGGTGTGATCAGGACATGCGGGATATCCTGGAGCAGGGCGTATGCCTTGGTACTTTTCAGCGATGAGTTCAGTATTTTTGAAAGCTTCTTCAGGTGCATATCCCCAAAGATCTTGCCTTACTATTTCATGCATTTTTTCTGCAAGAGCTTCTGCCAAACGATCTGCCAAGGCTTTTATCATGATGGATTTATAATCATCATGGTCCTTTTCAAATGCCTTGACTATTGTGTCGAGACCTATACCTGCTGTGACTGCGAATCCTCCAATGTAGTCTGGGATATTCAATTTTTTTGGTGCAATGAAATCAGCAAGTGCAATATTTTCTCTTTTTCGCTTCATATTTGTTTGTTGGCGAAGTGTGTGCATGATAGCCAAAGTGTCAGATCGTTCATCATTTGAAAAAATTTCGATGTCATCTTCAACCGAATTTGCTGGCCAGATACCTACTACCGCTTTTGCAATGAGCCATTTTTCACTAAGAATTTGGTCTAACATTTCTTTGGCATCATCGAACAAATCTCTTGCTGTGTGTCCAACTATAGGATCATCTAAAATTTCTGGAAAACTCCCTGATAATTCCCAAGTTTGAAAAAATGGTTTCCAGTCTATTCGATTTATTAATTCGTTTAGAGGAAAATTGGAGAAATTTGTAATGCCGTATTTTTTTGGTTTTGGTGGATTGTAATTGCTCCAGTTAATGGATTTTCTTAATTCGCGAGCTTGAAGGATGCTATATCTATCGACTGTTTCCATTCGATTTTCATATTGTTCCTTGATGTCTTTGTACAAAGATGATGTTTCTTTTACGAAAGTAGTTTTGTTTTGTTCAGACAATAATTGTGAAGCTACTCCTACAGCCCTAGACGCATCTTGTACGTATATCACAGGTCCTTGGTATGCAGGATCTATTCGAACTGCTGTATGCACTCGACTGGTGGTCGCACCACCAATTAATAAAGGGATATCTAATTCTTGACGTTCAAGTTCGTTTGCAAATCCAACCATTTCTTCCAGACTGGGAGTTATTAGGCCCGAAAGCCCAATAATATCTGCACCTTCTTCTAAAGCAGTATCCAGTATTTTTTGTCCGGGCACCATCACACCGAGGTCGATAACTTCGTAATTATTGCACTGCATAACTACGCCTACAATATTTTTTCCAATGTCATGGACATCACCTTTTACAGTTGCCAATACTATTTTCCCATTTGTACTAGAGTTATTTGAATCAGATTGTGTTTCTTCTATAAAAGGTATTAAGTGCGCGACTGCTTTTTTCATAACGCGTGCACTTTTCACTACTTGTGGAAGAAACATTTTCCCAGAGCCAAATAACTCACCCACGACATTCATACCATCCATAAGCGGTCCCTCGATGATTTCAAGAGGATTTTCAGAAGATTTGCGAAGTGATTCAACGTCTTCGATAATGAATTCATCTATACCGTTTACCATCGCATGCGTGATACGACTGCTTTCAGAATTGTCTCTCCAATTAAGATCTACTTGATTGATGACATTAGATCCTTGGGAATAATCTGCAGCCATTGCTATCAATTTATCGGCAGCATTATTTTTTCTATTGAAAAGGACATCTTCAATAGCATCACGTAAATCAGCATCTATATCTTCGTATATCGGTAACGCGCCAGCATTGACAATTCCCATATCTAAACCTGCACGTATGGCATGGAAAAGAAAGATAGAATGCATCGATTCTCGTACAAAATTATTTCCCCTGAATGAGAAAGAAATATTAGATATTCCACCAGAGACATGGGCGTGTGGTAAATGTTTTTTTATCAGTCGGGTCGCTTCAATAAAAGCGTTACCATAATCATTATGTTCTTCTAATCCAGTCGCTATGGCAAAGATATTAGGATCAAAAATAATGTCTTCAACTGGAAAATCAATATTTTTCGTTAAGAGAGTATAAGCTCTCTGACAAATTTCGAATTTTCGTTGAGCTGTTTCAGCCTGCCCATCCTCATCGAAAGCCATTACTACAACTGCTGCACCATAGCTTTTGATTTTTCTTGCTTGCTCGAGAAAAATATCCTCACCTTCTTTAAGGCTGATCGAATTTACGATTGGTTTACCAGCTAAATTTTTTAATCCTGCCTCTAATACTGACCATTTGGATGAATCCAACATAATTGGGACTCGGCTAATATCTGGTTCAGCACCTATCAATCGGATAAATTTAATCATGGCATTTTTTGAATCCAGTAAACCTTCATCCATATTGATATCAAGTATTTGTGCTCCATTTTCAACTTGCTGACGTGCGATATTGATAGCTGATTCAAAATCTCCATTTAAGATCAATTTTTTAAAACGTGCAGATCCAGTGACATTGGTGCGTTCACCAATGTTAATAAAAGAAGCGATAGAGCTATTGTTAATTTCGTTCATTAAATCTCTCTATTAGTTAATTATTTCGAATTTATCGATACCTGCCAGCTGTAGGTTCTTATTGTGCTGTGGTATTTTTCTGGGCATTTCAGATTCAATACGTTTACATATTTGTTGGATGTGTTCTGGTGTAGTTCCACAGCACCCACCAACGATATTGACTAATCTATTTTTAGTCCATTCATGTAAATAACCTGCAGTTATATTTGCAGTTTCATCAAATTCTCCTAATGCATTTGGTAAGCCAGCGTTTGGATAAGCTATGATTGCTACATCAGCAATATTAGCAAGGTTCATTACACTTTCTCTAAGCTCCCGTGCTCCAAATGAGCAGTTTAATCCAACGGCAAATGGGTTAGCATGTTTTATTGAAATCCAAAATGCTTCTATTGTTTGCCCTGAAAGATTTCTTCCTGAGAGGTCAGTGGCAGTCCATGAAAGAATGAGAGGTAGTACTACCTGGTTTCTTTGACAAAACTCATCTGCTGCAAGTATTGCTGCTTTAGCGTTAAGGGTATCAAAAATAGTTTCCACCAATAAAATATCAACGCCACCATCATACAATCCTTGAATAGCATTACTATAACTATCTTTCAGAACATCAAATTCTATGGCTCGTATGGATGAATCACTAAGATCGATTGCCACAGAAGTCGTCTTATTCGTCGGTCCAAGTGATCCTGCTACCCATCGAGGTTTATTAGGATTTTCTTGAGTCCATCGGTCAGCTTCTTCTCGAGCAATTTGTGCCCCCGCCAAATTGAGCGCATAACTTTCTTTTTCTAGATTAAAATCAGATTGACTCACAGATGTAGAAGAAAATGTATTTGTTGTAATGATATCTGCACCGGCATCGAGATATTCTGAATGAAGTTTCGCTACTATTTGTGGTTGAGTTATATTCAGAACATCAACATTATTTTGTAGAGGTTGAGAATGCCCCTTAAATCTTTCCCCTTGATAGTCTTTCTCGGTTAATTTTTCTGACTGTAATAACACACCATAAGCACCATCTAGAACAAGGAGATTGTTCTTAATATATTGATATAAAAGTTCGACACGTTCTTTTTGTGACATCTTTCCCCTTATGTTGTTAATGAAAATATGTTTTCATAATACTGACTAATAAAAAAATATATTTAAAATTTTGATTGTATTATGAGTGATATTCGAATAGGTATCGTTACGATTTCTGACCGAGCTAGCAAAGGACTCTACGAAGACAAAGGAGGCCCTGCTATTATCAGCTGGCTTGGAGAGGCTATATCTTCTCATTGGGAATCTTTGTATCAGATTGTATCGGATGATCAGCATTTGATCGAAGCAGCTTTGACAAAGTTAATAGATGAAGAACATTGTTGTTTGGTTCTAACAACTGGTGGAACAGGTCCCAGTGAGCGCGATGTGACTCCTGAAGCAACTATTAATGTTGCAGATCAGATTTTGCCTGGGCTAGGTGAACTTATGCGTACAATTTCTCTTAAGTATGTACTTACCGCCTCACTCTCACGCCAAGTAGGAGCATCTCGGAAAAACGCGTTAATTTTAAATTTACCCGGGAATCCTGCGGCGATAGCACAAATTCTGGACGGTATATTTGGTGCTGTCCCAAATTGTATTGAATTGCTAGGGGGACCATCAATAGCCGTAACTGATAAAGTTCAAGGCGATCACACATCACCTGGACCAATTTACTAGGATAGCTTTATGGCAATGTATTCTTTACCGATTCATTTAATAGATTGTCACGTCGCACGTCCCTCAAGTCAGAATTTAGGTGAATTTGAATATCTCGCCTTAAAAAGATCTTCTAAAAAAATTTATTCTGGGCAGTGGCGTATTGTTACGGGCAAAGTAGAACAGTCTGAATCTGCATGGCAGGCAGCTAGACGAGAAGTTAAAGAGGAAACTCAATTTGATGATTTTCGTTTTTTCGTTGTGCCTTTTGTTTCAAGTTTTTATGAATGGGAATCTGATCACCTAAATTCCATACCTGTATTTTTAGCTTTAGTTAATCAAGATATTAATCCAATGTTAAATGACGAACACTGTGATTTTCGCTGGTGCTTAATTGAAGATATCGTTAATTTACTTGATTGGCCTGCACAACGTGATGGTGCTCGTGCTGTAGAAAATCTTTTGAAATCACGTGAAGAATTGATTAGTTCAGTAGAAATATTATGACGATTCAGTGGATTGATCAGAGAGAATATGCAATATATTAGCAAAAACGCTGATATTATTGCTTTAGCGATTTTGGTAACAAATAAGCTATTAGAAGAAAAGAGACAAAGTGGTTATACGTCTAGCCTCCATACCAGATGTTCAAGCTTTACCTGATACACGTAATTTATCAATAGATAAAGTAGGGATCCGAGATATTCGGCAACCGGTTAAAATAATTGATCGTTCTGGCTTAGAGCAGCCTACTATTGCAACTTTTGGGATGTTTGTTCAACTTGCTCCTGAAGTCAAAGGTACCCATATGTCTAGGTTTGTAGAAGTGTTGGAAGAACATGAAGGTGCTTTGTCGTTAACTAATTTTCCAGAACTGATTCAGGCTGTTGCTGAGCGCTTAAATGCTGATCACTGTGAAGTTGAAATGTCATTTCCCTATTTTATGGAAAAGGCAGCTCCAGTTACTGGAGTGAAAAGTACTCTAGACTTTCAAGTAACTATGATTTGTGAATGGGATGCAGGGAATCTAAAACAACAACTTACAATAGAAGTGCCCGTTACCAGTCTTTGCCCATGTTCGAAAACTATTTCTGATTACGGTGCACATAATCAGAGAAGTTTAGTTTCTGCTACCGTTGAAATAGTTAGCTCAATTTGGATTGATGATTTAATTTCAGTTCTTGAAGTTCAAGGTTCATGTGAGCTTTATCCGATATTAAAACGTCCTGACGAAAAGTATGTGACTGAACGTGCATATGAAAACCCGAAATTTGTAGAAGACATTGCACGTGATGTTGCAATGGCATTTAATACAGACGACCGAATTGGCAAATTTTGTGTCACTGTGGAAAACTTTGAATCTATCCATAATCACTCTGCATTTGCTGAAATTACAGGTGGTTTTGAAGACTAACTAACGCCTATTTCAGCTTCAAAATTTCCTATAGCTTGGTCTATTCCGTCTACAAGTTCATCTATTTCCTCTCGGTTAATTACTAATGGAGGTGCGACCTGTATTGAACTCCCTGCACGTGAAAGTATGCCTGCATCGAGTAATAATTGTGGCATACGTTTTGCAATATTATCTTCAGGTTTAAAATCTTCACCACTTTCTGGATTGCGAAGTAAGTCAATAGAATGCATAAGGCCAATACCTCGTGTATCAGAAATAATAGGATGATCATTCTTAAGTTTTTCTAATTGTGTTTTTAGATATTCACCTGTTACAGCACTGTTCTGAGGGAGCCTTTCTGATTCTAGGATCTCTAAATTACCCAATGCTATCGCACAACTTACAGGGTTAGCCCCCCATGTTGTTCCACCTACAAAGGAATCTTCTTTTTCCCCAACAAAACATTCAGCAACATGATCAGAAACACCAACTGCAGCAATTGGTGCGTAACCAGAAGATAATTGCTTAGCCATAGTTAAAAGATCTGGTTCGATCCCAAAATGTTCGGATGCGAACCACTTCCCAGTACGACCAAAACCATTGATGACTTCATCGTGTATGAGGAGTATTCCATGTTCTTTAGTAATTTTACGTATATGTTCCCAATATTCCTTTGAAGGTACATGACTTCCATTTGAAGTCGAAATAGGCTCAGCGATCAAAGCTGCTATTGTCTCGGGTCTTTCGAATTTAATACGTTCCTCTGTATATCGTGCCCAAAACATATCATCCAGTCCTGTTTTTTCATTTTTTATTTCACCGAAGCCATTTGTATTTGGAACATGAACTATACCTGGTAATAAAGGTTCAAATGGTGCTCGATTTAACATCGGAGATCCATTTACACTCAATGCTCCCATTGTTGTGCCATGATATGAACCTATTCGCGATATAACCTTGTATCGTTTCGATTCACCATTGTTATAGTGGTATTGTTTGGCCATTCGTATTGCCGTTTCTACAGCCTCTGAACCTGAATTTACGAAAAAGAATTTATTGATACTTGATGGTGTTAATTCGGCAAGTTTTGATGCGAGATCTACTGCAGGAGGCGTTGCATAAGCAAATGGATTCGCAAACGCTAATTCACTGATCTGTTTCTCAGCAATTTTTGCCAACTCATTTCGACCATGCCCTACAGCTACAACCCATAAACCTGACATTGCATCTATATATTTTTTGCCATCCATATTTTCTAGATAGATGCCATGTCCTTTTTCTATGAAGAGAAGTCCATTTTCAGCAGCTAGGTCATTATATTGTTGAGTTTGGACCCATAGATGATTTAATGCTCGTTCTCTATAGGATTCATTCACATTATTTCCAGTTTTGTTATTCATCATGATCAGTCCTTAGCATATTCATTATTTCATTTATATTTGGTGCGGAATTAATTTCTTTTAACAATTTAAGTAGTTTCAGAGTTTTTCCTTCACCTAATATTTCATTCGAAAGTGCAAAAAATTTATCATCGAGCTGTGAATCAGTCATTGGGTTAGAAGGTGATCCTGTGGCAGAAGGTATATGTATTGAGTGGGTTTGTCCATCTGTAAGTTCTATTGAAACATGAACTTCTTCTTCTTTGAGTGATTTATCGATTTGTGCTGAAACTTTATCACGTAGTTCAATGATTTCAGGATCTATCACCCGTTCATCGGAAAATTGTGCATCATGCGCAGATCCGTCAACGAGTGAAACAGCTGCACAGTGTTGGTAAGAAAATTTTCCTTCAAGACCTACACTCGGGTTTGGCCTGTTCATTAATTCGATGACTAGTGGATGGACCTGTGCTTGAATCGATTGGACTTGTTCACTTTGAATATTATGTTGATTACGTAGGGTTATGACTGCCTCTTCAAGAGGATGGGACACGATTCCATTAGCAAATGGCTTAAGGCCGTTACTTAATAATTGCCAAGATTGAGTAGTGGTACCGATGTTATCTATCCAAGTCTGGTCATGTTTTTCTGGCGATTGTATTGCCCAAAATCCACGTCTTCCCTCCAAAAATTTAAGTGGTCCAGTGAAACCTGATTTTACAAGGTAGGCCGAACGTAATCCATGTGATGCAGCATTTCCTGCGTGTAATGCTTTAGCATTTGTTCCGAAAGTTTCACGAACACCAGCAGAATGTGTTCCAGCTAGCCCGAGAGTTTGTTCTGCATGTTCAGGTGAAAGTTTTAGTGCATGTATCGCTGCTGCTGTGGCACCAAACACACCTACAGTGCCGGTAATATGCCAACCGGCATTGTAGTGCCAAGGATGAATAGACATTGCAAGGCTACAAGCAGTTTCCGCACCAATAGAGAAAGCTGCCAAAGCCTCAGAACCAGATAAGTTTTCTGTTTCGGCAATTGCCAAGACTGTAGGCCAAATGGGGGCACTTGGATGAAGTATTGTGGGGAAATGGGTATCATCATAATCCTGAAGGTGTGCAAGGTAACCATTTACCAAAGCGGCACGTTCAAGATGCGCTTGACCTTTCCCGATAACTGTTGTCATTCTTTCAGAATGTTTTCCCCCATCCCAATTTAAAAGTGTACTTGCTGATGGGTCATTTGAAGCTGATAGAGCTACTGCAATTATATTAATCAGTGTTCTGTTTGCCTCATGGAGAACTTCTTCAGATATTTCATCAATTGAAGTTGTTGAAATGAACTTAGCTAGATGAGCAGTTGGGTTATCAGAAGACATAATGGCTCCTTAACTATTCAGATCCAATTTCAAGAATGGAACGTGCTACCTCACCATTTTTTAGTGACGTAAATGCTTCGTTAATCTTTTCAAATGGCCAACGCTTTGTGACTAATCCATCGATATTCAGTTTCCCTTGTTGGTATAAATCAAATATTCTAGGCATATCAACATGGAAACGTGCCGAGCCATAAAAACTTCCTTTTAATGTTTTTTCTTCAACCCAAATTCGTCCAGGTATTTCGATATTATCTGTAGGCGGAACCATTCCCACAATGACAGCTGTGCCTCCACGAGTTGCCATTTGGTAAGCCTGTTCAGATGTTGTTTTTAACCCTATAGCTTCGAATGAAAAATCAACACCACCAGAACTTAAATCCTTCACAGCTTCAATTGGATCGCTTTCTATCGCATTTACAATATCGGTCGCACCAAATTCTTTGGCTGTTGATAATTTATGCTCGACCATATCGATTGCAATTATTTGACTAGCTCCTGCAAGCCTTGCAGCTTGAATAATGTTAAGTCCAATACCACCAGCTCCAATGACAGCGACTGTTGAACCAGGTTCTACTTTAGCTGTATTTACTACAGCACCATATCCAGTCATAACTGAACAACCAACTAATGCAGCAACATCGAGTCCTATCGAATCAGGTATCTTCAACAACCCTGAAGAAGCCATAACTGAATATCTTGCGAATCCTCCCACATTAGCCATTTGTGTAACTGGCTTTTCCTCCAAGAGCAGTGCAGGTTGGTCAGAAGTTCTATCACGTGTTGAATTGGAACATAGATTTGGTCTACCTTGATCGCATACTTTACAATGCCCACATGGTTGAACAAAACCCATAATTACCCTGTCACCGGAGGAGACATTTGTAACTCCTGGTCCAACTGAATCAACAATTCCAGCGACTTCATGACCTAGGACCATTGGATATCTACCCGGATAAGTACCTTCGATGAAGTGAAGATCTGAATGACAAACACCAGCTGCAATGACACGCACAAGTGCTTCCCCTGCTCGAGGTTCATCTATGTTTACTTCGGTAATCTCTAACGGTATTTGGGGGCCATGTAAAATAGCTGCTTGCATAATTTTCCCTTCACTGACTCATTAAAAAAACAGTCCCATTCATCGTGAATGATTAGTATACCGAAAAGAAATAGGAAATTGATAATGCGCTAAGTTAAGTAGTCTTTTAGCTGTCTGGAACGTGAAGGGCTTCTTAGCTTTCTTAATGCTTTTCCTTCGATTTGTCGAATACGTTCTCGAGTAACGTTGAATTCTCTTCCCACTTCTTCTAAGGTCCGAGCTTTTCCATCCTCAAGTCCAAATCTTAACTCCAATACTCTACGTTCACGAGGAGTGAGAGAAGATAATACATCTGCGACTTGTTGTCGAAACAACTGATAAGAAGCTTGGTCAAAGGGGAGTTCAACAGTGTCGTCAGGAACAAAATCAGCTAAGTCAGAATCTTCATCTTCACCGACTGGCGTATCTAAAGAAACAGTCTCTTGAGCAATTTTACGTAATTCTTGTACACGTGTAGGCGGTAGTTCGAGTTCTTTTCCAATCTCTTCCGAAGTAGCTTCGCGACCTAGTTCTTGTTGTAATCTCCGTGAGATGCGGACCATCTTATTGATTACCTCTACCATATGAACGGGTATTCTTATCGTACGGGCTTGATCAGCTAGTGCACGTGTAATTCCTTGACGAATCCACCACGTGGCATATGTCGAGAATTTAAAACCTCTACGGTAATCAAACTTTTCGACTCCACGCATTAATCCGATATTTCCTTCTTGTATAAGATCTTGAAAAGAAAGTCCACGACCAAGATATTTTTTAGCTACTGCAACAACCAGACGTAGATTTGCCTCTGTTAGGTGACGCTTTGCACGTTCGCCATCATAGCGTATTTTCTCAAATTGATACTGGAGCTTTCCTTCATATTCTGATTGTAATTTTTCAGCTAGCTCAGGTGGTGCTGTAAAAATTTTTGGCTCTGAGTTAGTGATTTCACTCGCCCATTCAACATACTCCGGTTTCATAAGTGTAGTGATAATAGACATGTTGACTATTGCCGCTTTTACTCGATCATCTTCCCACCCAGTGTTTTCAGTGAGAACTTTCAAAGCCTTTTCATCTAGTACGCCATCTACGCATTCCCTGAATTTAGTATCTTGTATTCGCTCAAGAACACTTTGCCTAGGAAGATCAAGATATTTACTTATTAATCTGTAAGTTTCGCGTTCTTGTTGGAATTCTCTAAATAGTTGTACAAGAATTTCAGAAGGATTTGCTTCACGTCCTGTTTCCTCGAATAATAATTCTTCAATGGCAACAATATGTAACCATTCTTCCATTTGCCTTGCTAAATATCTTTCATCAGCAGCAGTTAACAATGCAACCTGTCCGATTCTGTTTAGGTATTGTCTTACCGGATCATCAATCCCAGCTTGTTCTGCAACACGTTTAGCTTCTGCAAGAACGGTAGGGCTAACTGCACGTGAGGAGGAGTTAGTCAAGCTAGTAGTACGTTCAGCTTTTTGCGCCATTTTTTCTATCCTATTATATTTATTATCAATTTTTTATGCGAACGACGCATTTTTCAAATCAAGAAAAGCTACTGTTACATCTGTTAAGAATTTTTTAACTTGTTAACCAATAATCAGAGAGTAAAGCAACATTTTTTGATTCGTAAAGTTTAGCATATCATACGCAGCAAAATGTTCTCTACTTGGTTTTTTTAGTTCAGAAATTAAATTTCTCCTAATGACCAAGAAATACCATTACGCAATAAGGTTTGGAATCCTTCTGTTTCCCAAGAGCCACGCAGATTCAAAGGAGGCTTGCGATCAGGAGAAACACTTTCATGAACAGTTCTTTGGCTATTTGTGGTGGGAGTATGACAGTGGCCAAGAGTAGTATAGGCTACTGCACCTTGACTTAGTTTACGTTCAAATGCAATTGCTCTTTTAGAACCACCAGGTAAAATAGCGGTATCTTGCTCGTAGTAAAAGCCCTGTTCACTAGGAGGCACGATACCCCAATCTGCAGTCAATAAGACATCAGTATCATTTGGTGCTTGCAATTCAACCATGTAGGGTTCATCGATTGTTTCAAATGTTTCAGGTAGTCCTTGCGTTAGTGGATGTTTTGTATCAACAAGGGAAACTTGAAATTTTCTGATCGGAGGGTGATGTATAAAAAAACCACCTAATGTGTTGTGGTAATCCATCTTAACCATTTCTCTTTGTGATGAATCCGGCCTTCGTGCAGCTTTACCGCCACTACTACCATGCAATGCTAGCCACCTTCCACCAGCTTCAACCCACTGCCTTAGTACTTCATGTTGATCATCTGTTGCTACAGGTCCTGCCACGTAAGTAATTAATAATTTGCATTGAGGAAGCCATTTTTCAATGTCTTCATAATCTCCAGACAAACTAGTGTGAACATGGTCTCGTTCTTTCAGTTGCTCAAGTATTTTAAGTCGTGCGTAATCATGATCGTGCCCAGCGGCTTGACCAGCTGGGTAGCCACCTGCAATTAGATGCGCACGAACCACATCATTAGACATGGAATTACTCCTAATCTCACGGGATAGTTCTATCCGCG
>JAKUNM010000059.1 GCA_022451865.1 Dehalococcoidia bacterium | reverse complement strand
CCATGATGCCGTCTCCGTTGTTAATGTCCTTACGGGCATTATCAGAAGTTCGTATTTCTGTTTGTATACCAACTTCTTCCCACATTGGCTCTACTAATTCAGCTACGATTAAGTCTTCAGACTTACCACCGATAGTGAACCATAATTTAAGCCTTTCACCATTCTCCATAAGTCTCCAACCTTCTGAATCTCGGGTGTCGAGACCTAAGCCATCCAGAATAGCATCAGCTGCATCAGGGTCATATGAGATATTCTGCTGACCTACAGCTGGACCTGGATAGTATGGTGTGCTTGGGTGTGGTACCCATGTCTGTATTGTTCCGATACCAAGGAATACGACGTCGTTGATGACTTCGCGGTCGATAGCATGGGACAATGCATGCCTGAATTTCTTTGTGCGCAATAATTTGCCCAATTCAGGATTAGCATTATAATACTGGCTAATTAATATACCAGCGTCTTGTCCGCCAGTGGATGGCCAGTGATAGATACTGTAATCACCTTTTTCCATGTTGGCGTTATAAAGTGGCACTTCATTCAACTGGAAGTAACTTGTCCTACCGTCTTCCTCACCGTTCATAGCTCGGAATAATGCAACGGACCTCTCGAGTCCAGCTGTTGTTTCAAATGTATCAAAGTATGGCAACTGGTTGCCTTCAGGATCGAACACATTGTAATAATGGTTTCTTTCTGACTGCATGTAGTTGTCTTCTTTTATCTTTGTACAAGTCAAAGAAAGACATGGCATATCAGGGTTGCTGATTCCATTAGTCTTCTGACCTACAAGCTGTGACCAATCTTCTAAGTTTGCATCTTCGATAGCTTTCTGAAGAGTAGCTGCATCTGCATGCTTAGGATGGAACTGCTTCAAGTAGTCTGGGCAGAAGAAAGGCGTTGAACCTTTTGCACACCAGGATGACTTATCTGAACGAAGTTCGAATAAGTTGTAAACAGGTGTGTCAAACGTTAGCGTGAACGTCCAGTCATCAACGATCTTAAATATAACATCGTTGTCTGTTACAGGGTCACGATATTCATTGGAAAGAGTCTTGTTCAACTCTTTGTTCATTATGAAGTCTTCCCATGCGAACCTTACGCTCTCCATTGTTACAGGTGTACCATCAGAGAACCTGAGTCCCGGGCGAAGTTTCATTTGATATGTCTTTCCGTCATCTGTAAGGTCGTATGACTTACATACCAATGGATGCCAGTCGACACCATTAGCATCTCTCCATGCACATTGACCGTGAATCCACTCACCAACATAGAAAGAGTTGATGTTATGGTAGCTTCCGCCGTATTCACCAATGTTGCTTGGGCCTTGGACAATAATCCTATGCTCTGCAGCAGGGACTCTCTTGTCCAACGCATCTAACGAACCAGCTTTAACTAGTTGATATGACATTGGGCTTTCATACCATTTTGTTGGTGTAGGCCCATCATAACACCAGTAACACCAGTTCTCTCCAGGAATTTCTGGAGCGGAAGTCCATGTGTGTGGACTTCTTGGCGGGCAGTCTGTTGAGATTTCTCCTACCACATAACACGTACCTGAATCAACTGATGCAACAGGTGCTGATGTTACAGGAGCTGCTACTGCTACTGGAGCAGGTGCCTTTTCCTGTGGAGCTCTCTGAGGCGCAGCTGCCGGAGCTGCTGGTGCTGCTGCTGGTGCAGCTGCTGGTGCTGTAGCAGGTGCTGCTGCTGGTGCTGCTGGAGCTGCTGTCTCTTCACTTGAGCTACAAGCGACTAGTGCAACTAAGCAGGATGCTGCAACAGTAGATGCTAACAATACCTTTAATGTAGTTAACTTTGACCACATATTTATCCCCCTATATTAAAAAATTAACGCATTTTTACCTATTTAAGGTGCTGTGGATTTAATCATAACTAAACAACAGTGTCAAGTACTTCCAAATCACAAAACATCAATGTTCTGTTGAATGGCAACCAAATAGCTGAATTACTATTTACCACATGATTTCCATTACACTTAATTATATAAAATAACACCTTTTGCGCCTCTTTCTGAATAAGCAATCATTTCGGAATATTTACCTTTCATAGAAAGTAGGTTTTCATGGGTACCTTGCTCGATAACACAACCATCATTCATAACATAAATCCAATCAGAGTTCCTAACTGTTGATAATCTATGAGCAATAACTAGCGATGTCCTCTGCTTAAGTAATTTGTCAATTGCATCTTGTATCAACATTTCACTTTCTGTATCTATATTGGCAGTAGCTTCATCTAAAATCAAAATTTTGGGGTCAGAGGCAAGTGCTCGTGCAAAACTGATTAATTGTCTTTGACCTACACTCAAATTTCTACCGTTCTCTGCTATTTTAGTTTTATATCCATCTGGCAGTTCGCTGATAAATTGATCTGCTCCCACTAGCTTCGCAGCTTCAACTATTTTTCCTTCATTTATTCCTAACCTGTTATAACGTATATTTTCATTTACTGTTTCAGAAAACAAAAAAGGCTCTTGAGGCACCATGCTGATACACGACGATAAACTTTCAAATGAAATTTCCCGTAAATCATGTCCATCCAACAATATTTTGCCTTTTTTCGGGTCGTAAAGCCGTACAAGTAATGAGATTAGTGTGGTTTTACCAGCTCCAGTTTCACCGACAAAAGCAACCTTTTGCCCTTTTTGTATCTTCAAATCTATATCTTTCAAAACCATTTCATTGTTGATATATCCAAAGCTAACTTTCTTATACTCTATATTATTATCGAATGTATTAAGCTCAAATGCATTTACAGACTCTATAATTTCCGGTTTTTCTGCGAGTATTTCCATTATCCTCCTACCAGCAACCATAGCTCTTTGTAATGAACCATATTGCATTGCAAGATTCCTAACCGGCTCAAATAACCTATAAATATACAATGAAAACGCTACCAGATAACCAGCAGTTATTTGGCCAGGATCACTTAATGCTATTAAACCACCGACCAATATCACAAGAGCCAAACTTACAGCTGATATCATTTCAACTGAAGGAAACAATGCACTCGTTAATTGACCTGCTTTAAGATTAGCATCCAGATTGGCACTATTGATTTGTCTAAATTTTTTAACGTTTGCATTTCCTCTATTTAAACTTTGTACAACTCTAATCCCAGAAATATTCTCTTCCAATCCTGCATTCACGCCAGCTATAGTTCTACGGGTTTGATTAAATGCACCTCTAGCTTTTTTCTGCCAAAATATCAGAAGAACAACTACTGTAGGCAATACTGAAAAAGTCACTAGTGCCAATTTCCAATTCATCCCCAACATTACCGCCATGATTCCAACCAAACTAACGAAGTCTCCTAAAGTTATGAGCATGATAGACAAAAATTCTTGCAATTGCTGAACATCATTTTGAATTCTTGACATAACACGTCCAACTTGATTGCGATTGAAAAATGACATCGGCAGTTTCTGCAAATGGCTGAATAAATTAACTCTAAGTGAATAAAGAACATTTTGACTTACACGTGCCATCACGCGTATCTGCATTTGATTTGTTACAAATTGGAAGGCTGCAACAATGATTATCAATAAAACCATGCTATTAAGGTTCGAATTTTGAGGATTATTTACATGATTATCTATAGCTCTTCCAACTAACCATGGTATTGCTATAACTGTACCTGAATATAACAACATTGCAATTAAAGAAAAAACACCAGACTTCCAATACGGTTTGAACATATTAAGAAGGGTCTTCACCACTTCCTTGTCATAGATGTTTCCGTTTATATCGTCTTCTTCATCAAGACGGCCATGCCTCCTCCATCCACCTCCACCTCCACCTCCAAACATCATCTCAAGGCACCTTTTTCTTTTTTTTCAATTTTTTGTTTAGTTGTCGAGTTTTCGTTAGAAACATTTATTTGGTGATTATAAATCCTATGATAATTGCCTTTGAGTTCAAGAAGTTCGTCATGAGTACCTCTTTCAACTATCTTACCTTTGTCAAGTACAATTATAGAGTCAGCTTGAGATATTGTAGTAGCACGATGAGCTATTACAAATACAGTCCGATTTTTCATTACAGACTCTAACGCTTTTTGGATTTCAGATTCAGTTCTAGAGTCAACACTTGAAGTTGAATCGTCCAAAATGAGAATAGGTGGATCCAAGAGAAGGGTTCTAGCTATAGCCAATCTTTGCCTCTGTCCTCCAGATAATGTAACACCTCTTTCTCCCACCAAAGTGTCATAAGCTTGAGGCAAACCTTCTATGAATTCATGTAATTGTGCGATTTTTGATACAGCCATAACCTCTTCAAGAGTTACGTCTTCTAAACCATATGCAATATTTTCTTTTATAGAAGCTGCAAACAAAAATACGTCTTGAAAAACAACTCCAACATTTTTTCTGACCGATTCAACTTTTATATCTCTGATATCTAAATCATCAATAGTAATCTTGCCCTTATTTACATCGTAAAATCTTGCTATAAGGTGTACCAGCGTACTTTTACCGGAACCCGGAGCTCCCATAATGGCTACTATTTGACCTGGATTTGCAGAAAAATTAAGCCCATCGACAACAGAATCAGTTGTATTATAGCCTGCCGAAACAGAATCAAAGGATACTCTGCCATGAACTCTTTTAATTTCGACAGCATCAGCTTTGTCTTTAATACCAGATTCAGCATCTAATACTTCAT
>JAKUNM010000058.1 GCA_022451865.1 Dehalococcoidia bacterium | reverse complement strand
TTGAATTAATCTATCGTTATCTACAGGATGTATTCCAATAGAAGGTTCGTCACATACATACAAAACACCCATTAGAGCTGAGCCTATTTGAGTCGCAAGTCGGATGCGCTGTCCTTCGCCACCGGATAAAGTACCTGCCGAACGATTAAGGTTGAGATAATCCAATCCCACATTTTTGAGAAATCGTAATCTGCCTTCGATTTCTTGAAGAATTTGTTGTGCAATTTGTTGATGCCGTTCAGATAACTCAGTATTTTTAGCAGATAATTTATCTATCCAATCATATGCATCTAAAACGCTGTCACCCACTACTTCAACTATAGATCGATTAGTAATTCGAACTGCGATCGATGAAGGTTTTAAACGTGCACCTGCACATGAAGGGCAGGGCATACTGATCATAAATTGTTCAAACATTGAGCGAGTGCTTTCAGATTCGGTATTGAGATATCTTTTCTTTAGTATCGATAGCACTCCGTCCCATTGAATGTTGTATTCACGTTTCCTGCCTCTTCTAGATTGAAATTGGACAGTAATGGTTTCATCATTAATTCCGTACATTAAGGTGTGCATCTGCTCAATTGAGAACTGATCAATCGGCGTCTCCATATCGAAATCAAATGCTTCTCCAGCAGCAATTAATTGTCGTTGATACCAATTGAATCGAAACCGATTTCGATGAAAAGGTACGATCGCACCTTCTGATAAAGATAACTGTGGATTTGGAATAATTAAATCTTGATTAAATTCCAGTTGTATACCTAGTCCTGTACAGGTAGCACATGCACCGTGTGGAGAATTAAATGAAAAATTTCGTGGTTCTATTTCACCGACTGAATATGGGGGATGTTCTGTGTTAGAGCACGAGAAATGTTCTGAAAAAGTTTCTTCAGATTCAATATCTCCATTCTCATCTACAACTGCTAATATGACGATACCGCCACTTAATATAAGTGCTTGTTCGACGGAATCTGTAATTCGTTGGTGTATATCTGCAAAATTATCTTCAGTTGCAACTGGAAAACTAAGCCTGTCGACTACAATATCAATATCATGCCATTTGTTTCGTTCAAGATTAATATCATCATCTATACTCACTATTTGACTATCAATACGGGCACGAACGTATCCCGCAGAACGTATATCACGAATAATTTGTTGGTGTTCACCACGCCGATGTCGGATTAATGGAGATAGTAACATACCCCTTAATCCCGACGCTTGATTCAAAATACTATCTACAATTTCTTGAGTTGTCTGACGTTCAATTATTTTATCGCAATGCAAACAATGAGGAATACCTATTCGTGCAAATAACAATCGTAAATAGTCATAAATTTCTGTAACTGTAGCAACTGTTGAACGAGGATTTTTTGAAACACCTTTTTGGTCTATAGATATTGCCGGAGATAATCCTTCAATTGCATCGACATCAGGCTTTTCCATTAACCCAAGAAATTGTCGTGCGTACGCAGAAAGGGATTCGACATAGCGCCTTTGCCCTTCAGCATAAATAGTATCAAATGCAAGGGATGACTTTCCTGAACCTGATACACCAGTAATCACTACCAATTTATCGCGTGGTATCTGTACATCAATGTTTTTTAAATTATGTTCGCGTGCCCCGGTGACACTAATGTGATCTAATGACACAGTTTCTCTCAATTAGTCTTTTCATCATCAACATCAGATGATCCTGATTCATCAGAATTTTCTTGGTCAGATATTTTGGGGAAATCCTCTAAAGTAAGATTTTCAAAGGAAACATCTTCCAAAGTGTCAGTTTCTTCAATTTCTTCAGAATCAGTATGTGATGTTCCAAAAATAAAATTAATTGCTCCGGGATCACTACCTAAGGATTCTAGTTGTTGTTTTAATTGCTCTTCAGCATCTTTGAGTTGATCTTCAGTTACACCCATTGATTTGAGTGTATTTGACATCAATTCTTGTACTTCTTGCATGTCGCCACGAATTAACGCATCCGCCATTTCTAACTGTGTTTCGATAGCGCGAAATCGATCACGCCGATCCTTTGGGTCGGATGTAGTTAAGATCGTAGAAATTAATCGAGTAAATAAATTAGAAGTTCTTGCTATACGTACTCGATCATCTGGTTCATCAGGAAAATCACCAGTTACAGTGACTTCAAGACCTGAATTAGGATCTGCAGCATGATATTGTTGTGGCATTTTAATCAATTTCTTTGTGGTTAATTTTATGTACTACTCGACAGATAGTGTTAAGCTTATCGCAATATACATATTTACTTCAGTAAATAGTGAGATATTTTCACATTAAGGATAATATAAAAGGATAGTTTACGAAAATCTGTTGAAATTACAGGATTTAGTATAATAAATTGTGTAATGGTGGAGGCGTCGTATGGCAATTGAAACACGACCTGATACAAGTCAAGAACTTCCTGAAGAGTCTCCCTATGATGCATTAATGGCGTATGGAAAAGAACGCGGATATAAACTCGATTGGTTACAACAACAGAGTAGCTGGGGAAGTCATCCTAATATTGGAGATACTGATTCTGGTGGTTTTCTACTTCAAGATGCAGACCTTGGACCTTTTTCTCAAGTTCCAGACTCAAGCAATAATGCCACTGGTAAACCGCGTGGTGCAATCCAAAGAGATTCAGCACCTCGAGTAGGTAATTATCCTATACGAACAAAATCTGACATTTGGTTACGTAACGGAGCACAATTATACGAAGAGGCAATCCAACGGCAATGGTCTTCTGCAACAGATATACCTTGGGATTCCCTTGAAGAACTCCCAGATGAAATTGAGCGTGCAGAATGTCAATTGGCTACTTTTCTTACAGAAATTGAATTTGTGGCTGGTGACGTCCCAGGGAGATGGATCTCTTATACCACACCAGATTATTATGAGCCTCGCATGTATCTCATCTCACAAATTATGGATGAGGCACGTCACTTGGACGTATTTCGAAAACGCGCACTGGCGAATGGCGGTGGCTTAATGGAACAGCAAAAAAGTAATGCTGCTGTTCGTAGTGTCATTGATTCAGCACGTGATTTCACAGAAATGTCAGCACGTCTACACATCGCTGGCGAAGGATCTGTACTCTCTGTATTCCGTATGGGTGAATTAATGAGTTACAACGAAGCAGAAAAATCAATTTACAGACTAGCTGCTTCTGATGAATCAAGGCATGTTGCCTTTGGAGTCATGCATCTTCAATATGTATCTCAGACCGATCCTGAACGTAAAGAGGAAATTCATACATATTTGGATGATATTGAAATTGGTCTTACTCGTCAGGCTGACCCACAAAACCCAGCTGTTCGAGGCACAGCATCGAATACTGCGATTTCCATACTTATGGGCGGTGGTGCAGATGACAATTCAATAGAAGAGGGTCAAAAAGTACTTCTCGCAGTTAGGGCTCGACAAGTTAAAGAATATATGCAACGTGTTCGTGTCGCTGGATTTGGCGAGCGATTCGAAAATGGACGTGCGAATGCTGCGTTAGACGATTATCTTAGCGCTTAGCTATTCAACCGCTAAAAATCTTCGAGGCACATCTTTTTGCATTATATCGATTACGTCTTCGCTCACGCCATCAGTAATCAATGCTGGTATACCAATTGAATTCAAAAACAAATAACGCGTTTCCTCTTCTTTGACGTATGTATCGCCAGCAAGAATTGCACGTGGGGCATGATCATGGCCAAGCATCAATTTATCAGCCCAACCTCTGTCGATTAATGACTTTACAGTAATATTACGCTTCTGCCATGGATTTGAACTACTGTTAGTAGCTGGATATCGATCCATCGAAAGGTATACCCCTTCTTTAAGTAAATCTTCGAGGTAGTTAATATCTTCAGTATCAGCGCTATGTCCAATACAAATTTGATTCATAGGTACATTTTCATCTTGAAAAACTGCTATTTGTTGACGTCCAACTTCCTCTAATGCCCAATGATGAGTGCTAATAGGAGTTCCAGTACGGATAGCTGCACGTGAAGCACCACGTAACACTAATTCTGCTTCAGGTGTAACACCACCCATATCATTTGCAACTTTAATTACACCTGCTTTTACTCCTGTATCACTGATACCGACTTCAATTTCGCGAGTAAAAATATCAGCAATTTCATCAGGAGTGCGTGACCAAAAAGATCGAGGGACATCACGCCAAATACCTGTTGCTACAACAATATTCACTTCTATTTCAGACGCTACCGATTTTACAAATGGAATATTTCTACCTAAGTCTGGAGTTGAAAGATCAATTATAGAATCAACACCTCCAGCTTTAGCTTCATGCAATTCCACAATTAACTTTTGCTTGGTTTGATCCATATCGAATAACCAGGGGTAATGGTAGATATCATTACTATAATCAACTAAGACATGTTCATGACTAAGGGTGACTCCTAATTCATTACTGTCGATAGGCCCCAGAATAGTTTGAATTTCTGTCATGATCAGCTCCTAATATTAATAATGATCTTTTGGTATCGTAATATCTCTAGACAACGATAGCTAGTCATGTTTGACTGATTAAGCAATTTATGCGGGAGTAGCTCAGGGGTAGAGCGTCTGCCTTCCAAGCAGAATGTCGAGGGTTCGAATCCCTTCTCCCGCTCCATTTGCCCCTTATTTCATGCGGTTTTGCTATTTGACATAAAATGTGCAAGGACGATCGGGCACAGGATCGGGCACAAACGGATCAAAAAAGTGC
>JAKUNM010000057.1 GCA_022451865.1 Dehalococcoidia bacterium | reverse complement strand
CTATGCTGGGTAACGAAGTGCAATTAGCTGAGCAGATAGCGCAATACTTTGATGCAGGAGTAACTGATCTTATCTTGGCTCCTTTTGCTAGTGACATTCAAGATGAATCTAATCTTTCGAACCTTGATACCCTTCAGGGTATTGCTGCAGAATATAATGTGTGATGCTATTCGACAAAAATATCAACTGATGGTCGAACTTCTGCACATGCTGCCAAGGCTTCATGGATAGGATGATTGTCAAAATTATCAAGTAAAGAGCTATCAAGTTCCTCTTGGTCGTCAATAGCAACGTATGCTTCTTGACGTAATTGATATTCAAATCTTGGTGCCCACTTCCTTGATCCTAATCGTGCAGTGCGTGAGCAATTATCTACCATGTAAGAAACACCACGTGCGTGCATATAAGGGTTGAGTGAGTCAACAGCTTCTATTACGGATTCGTTCGCAATTTCTGAATAGCGGTGTCCATTATCCAAAAGAACATCAATTTGTGCCATCATGGTGCCTACATATACTCCTGCTGTAAATGGATCTAAGGGGATATTATCTTCATCTCGTACAGAGCGAACGTTAGCTCCAGTCTTCCACATTTCTGTTTGGTCGATTGTGCCCATAGGTTGTTTTTTTAGTCGTTCACCTGCAAGGTTTACACTCCTGATTTCATTCCCAGATGAAACTTCGTCATAGATTTCCTCTAAGATTGTTTTTGCGGATGGGTAAGATGCAATATAAGCACGTTCGAATATTGGACGCTCATCTGCTTCCATTGCTTCATACAATCCCTTAATACCTTTTTTAGATATTGTGCTTGATATTGGCCCTGTAATTGATTCTGTTGAGTTACGGAAGGCTTCTTCATGTGATAAACCTTCTTCGATATAACGCCGGTATAGGCTTTCAGAAATACCATGCACTGCACCTAATAAGATTCCTCTCTCCCCATAGATGTCAGATTTAAATTCATACTCTAGAGTTGTTTGAAATGTATAAGGCGATCCTAAAGCTACTGACCATCCCAGAGCATGGTCAGTAGCTTTGCCATTGATGTCTTGTTCAATGGCAAAGGATGCATTGATTCCTGCACCGTTAACTTGTTCTCCTTGTACATAGAGTCTGCGAACAGAAGGCCCCATACCCTTGGGGCAAACGCCGACAACATTGATATCGGAAGGAAATGAATCTCCAACATTCATAAGGTGCCCTACTAAAAAGCCATGAGATAGACCTAATGTGGTACCTGGCTGCAAAGCTTCAAAAACTTGAGGATATAGTTCAGATTGTGCCGCATCAGAGATTAATAGCAAGACGATATCCGATTCTTTAATGACCTCAAACATTTCTCCTAGCGTATTATTTTCAGCTGAAAATCCTTGTTCGTTCGCTAGTGATATAGAAGAAGAATTTTCACGAAGTCCCACTTTGACATTTATCGATGTGCCAGTGAGAGAATCACGAAGATTCATTGCTTGTGCTGGTCCCTGAGATCCCCATCCAATTACACCAATTTGCTTAACACCTTCGAATGCTTGTGGAAGTAAAGGGAAAAGATTTCTACCACCACGAATTATTTGTTCAGTAATCCCACCGCCAAGATCGAGCGTCTCTATCTCAAAGGTCTTTGATTGAAAACTTAAATTCATTGGCATTGAGGTCTCCTTAGTATTGCAGATGTATATCCTAAATTAAGGTTTTGAATAAGGCGATTCTTAGTTAGTAGAAAAAAGTTTCACATTGCGAAAAGCCAAGATAATAATAATTGCAGTACTCCCTAAAAGAAATGCTGAGAAGATAAAAATTCCCTTTAGAAGTAGCAGGCTTCCAAAGGTCAGACCGATTATTGGTCCAATGCCGCTTCCTAAATCAGCGCAAGTTGCATATACACTAAGAGCAGCAGCACGTTTAGATGGCGCCACTAATTCTCCTATTGTAGTCGGTAGAACAACAGCTAAAATTACTCCGGCCAAAAATGCCAAAAAGATAGCTAACAGTGAAAGAATTATTGTGGAAGAGAGTGATAAAATAGTTAAGCCAACAATTCCTATTAGGAGTCCACACACAATTACTGTTATCCGACCATATCGATCCGATGCTTTACCTACTAAAGGGGCAACAGGCATCACTAAACTCCATTGCATTCCTAGCATTAGCCCAGTCAAGCTTATTACACTAATACTGATCCCTAGGGTAGTGATGTTATCTCCGAATGACTCCAATAAGTAAAATCCTGTAGTTGACCACATTAATCCTGGAAAGATTAGTCCGGTCAAGAAACTTGCTATTAGAAATAGAAACACTTGCTTGTCTCGAAATATTATTTCGAATTGTGATAATACGGACTCTTCATGCTCTTCATTTTGAGTGGGGAGAGGTTTTACATTAGCTTGTTTTGATCTTTCGGGAATTTTTAAAAACCAAAGAACACTTGATGTAATAATTGCAATTGTGAATCCGGTCAGTGTTGCTCGATGTCCGAATCGTTGAACTGAAATTGAACCTAAAATTGCTCCGAATACATTTCCCATTCTCATAATTCCAAGGCTTGCGCCCATTTGGAAACCTCTGTTTGATTCTTCCGTTTCTTCAAAAACTGTAATTTGTGTTCCCAGACGTAGAATGGAAAAGGCTATTCCCCAAAGAATCCTAGAGGTTATTAACAAAAAAAATGCAGTACTCCAACCATAGATCATGGTGACATAGACAGATAAGAATAAAGCAAAAACCAGCATGCTCTGTTTTCCAAATTTTCTGAATAGAACTGCTGCCATAGGGTTTGAAGCTATACGGATGAATCTATTAACCGAAAGCATTAATGCTATTGCTGATGTTGAAAGCCCCCAAGTTTCTGGACTTGAAGGCATTACTGCATACAGCATCGCATCTCCCATGAGACATGCAGCAAGGGCAAGCGATATTAATAGCACTGGTGTTGAAATGTCTAAATTTAGGAATTTCATATTAATTATAGATTCTTTCTTGCTACGGTTTATTTACATTATTACTGCAAAAATTGCACTAATTTAATGATTACTACATAGGGTCACTTGTACTTTTATGGATGTATCTGCGATCATATTCTTTGTAATTTTAGGAGTTTGCAATGTCTGACAATTTAAATGTTGAGGCACAGAGCCCGATATTAGTATCTACTGAATGGCTAGCTGATAATCTTGAGAGTAGTGAATTTGTACTTATTGATGCAGGTGAATTCGTAGCTTATCGGCGTGCACACATTCCAGGTGCCATAGGTCTTCCACATCCCTATCTCAAAGGTAGAGGCAGTAAGTTAGTAATGGGTAGTGATCAATTTGAAGATTTGGCATCTAGTTGGGGTTTGTCGAATGATCAACCTGTGGTGATCTATGATGACAATGCCTCTTTACATGCGGCAAGAATGTGGTGGGTGTTAAGATACTTTGGACATAAAAATGTAAAAGTTGTTGATGGTGGTCTTAATGCTTGGTTGGCTGAAAACAAACCACTAACTTCTAAAATTCCTAGACCAGAACGTAGCGAATTTCATTCTGAAATTGATACTGCCCAGGTGTGTGATATCAATGAATTGAAAAGCTTAGTTGGTACCGGCGCCCAAATCTGGGATACACGTAGTGACGAAGAATGGAATGGTACTGAGAGCAGAGGTAACGCTAGGGTCGGACGAATTCCGGGTTCTATACATTTCGAATGGCGACATTTATTGGAAGGTCCTCCATTTCGAAGATTTCGTCCATTATCCGACATTCGTACGACACTTGTAGAAGCTGGGATAGATGTTGATGCACCAGTAGTTAGTTATTGCCAGGCAGGTATACGTGGTGCCTTCGGTCAATTTGTTTTGGCTCTTTTAGGAAACATGGAATCAAGAAATTATGATGGCTCTATGGACGAATGGGCTAATGAAGAAGATACTCCACTAGAAGTTTAAATTCACGGAGGGGTCGCATAGAGGCCTAGTGCGGGCGCCTGCTAAGCGCTTATCCCTGTTATGGGGATCGTGGGTTCGAATCCCACCCCCTCCGCCAGTATTTAGAAATCGAGGTTTTTAATGGCAACATTCCATATTTCCACTTTGGGCTGTCAAATGAATCAGGCAGATTCGTTAAAATTGTCTGCTGGCCTCCAAGAATTAGGATATAACGATGCGATTTCTGATGATAAAGCAGATCTTTTTGTCATCAATACTTGTTCTGTGCGTCAACATGCAGAAGATAGAGCATATTCAAAGTTGGGTATTCTTCGTAAGAAAAGAGAGAAAGGTGAGAAATTTCATATTGTTGTAATGGGATGTATGGTCGGTGCTAACACGAAAGACTTAAGAAGAAGATTCCCTTTTGTTGATCTTTGGGCAAGACCTCAACAATTTGAACCTATTTTAGATCTTGCCGTAATGGAAAGAGATATTTCACTTGGTGAATTAGGCACTTTTGATATGGCAAAAACATACGCAAAACCTGAGGGCCCTACAGCATATGTACCTATAATTCACGGATGTGACAAATTTTGTACTTACTGCATTGTTCCATTAAGGCGTGGTCGTGAAGAATCTCGACTTCCTTCAGATATTTTGGATGAGATTAAATTTTTAGCTGATAATGACGTAAAAGAAGTTACATTGCTTGGTCAAACAGTAGAAGCATATGGTCACGATTTAGATGAAGAAACAAATCTTGCTGAACTTTTTGAGGCTATTGAAGGTATAAATGGTATATCACGTACTCGCTTTCTAACTTCATATCCGAAAGATATGACAGATCGAATTATAGATGCGGTCGCTGATTGTTCTAAGGTGTGTGAGCATTTCAATATTCCTGTTCAATCGGGTTCGAATGCAATGCTAGAACGTATGCGACGTGGTTATCGAATAGAGGAATTCGAAGAGCGGGTGGCAAAAATTCGTGAAC
>JAKUNM010000056.1 GCA_022451865.1 Dehalococcoidia bacterium | reverse complement strand
TGCTGTTCGAGTGCTCATGTTATTGGGTAAGGGCTGTAGTTTTTCAGCGTTAATACGAGTTCTTTCCGCATAGCCCCCATCGCGTGTTTCACCAAGACCACCATTAAGAGAGGCTACCTTTTGACCTGGTATGAAACGTTTATCATCAGACTCTAAAACCTCACCAGAAAGATCAATTCCAGCAATTCTAGGATACTCCCTTATGATAGGAGCCTTCCCCGTTACCGCAAGTGCATCCTTGTAGTTGATTGTGCTGTAGTGAATGTCTACTAAGACATTACCTGAAGGTAAATCATCATTAGTTAGATTTTCTAGTTTAGCCTGATTTTTGCCATCTGTTCGATGGACTCGTAATGCTGTAAAGGTATCGTTCATAAGATTATCTATTTAATACAAGTTTGATTTTGGTGGCTATGGTAGCCTAAAAGTTATGAGTAGCCACCCCATTACTACTAGTCCCGGAATATTAACTATTGATTTAGACGCATTAGCGAATAATTTTTGTGCATTGAGGGCGGCTGCGTCTGGAGATTGTGCGGCAGTTATTAAGGCTAATGCATACGGTTTAGGTGTTGAGTCTGTTGCAAGACGTTTGTTTGATGAAGGGTGCCGACATTTTTTTGTTGCTAATATGGCAGAAGGTGTGGAGTTACGAGGTTTCCTGCCTGAGGGGTCAATTTTTGTTTTCGAAGGTGCCTTTCCTGGGCAAGAAAAGACCTTATTAAAAGCAAATCTAACGCCTGTTCTTAATTCAGTGGAACAAATTAATTATTGGCGTGATGCAGCTGCTGGTACTGCTGTAGCAGTTCATATTGATACGGGAATGTCGCGGCTAGGACTTAGTGAGTTAGAGGTTGAGGAGGTCGTTAAGTATAATTTGCTTCATAGTTTAGATTTAGAATATGTAATCACACATTTAGCTTGTGCTGATGAACCATCACATCCATTAAACATAGATCAGCTGAAGATCTTTAATAAGTTACGAGCTAGATTACCTAAGTCAAAAACATCTATTGGTAATTCAGCTGGGACTCTTATTGGTAAACAGTATTGTGGTGACTTGATTCGACCAGGTATCGCTTTATTTGGAGGTAATCCATTTATTCAAGAGCCTAATCCTATGAAGACTGTAGTGAGCCTTCATGGAGCAGTCATTCAGGTGCGTGAAATAACAAAGACTGTAAATATTGGCTATGGTGCTACTTATAAAATTGATTCTCCGGCTCGCTTAGCAACAGTTGGCGTAGGCTATGCTGATGGGTATCCGCGGGCTCTTAGTAATTGTGGCCATGCTTTTGTAGCCGGAAAAAAAGTACCGGTTGTAGGGCGAGTTTCTATGGACCTGATAACGTTAGATATAAGTGATATATCTAACGAACATGTACGGGTAGGGGAGCCTGTAGAATTATTGGGGACCAATATATCCTTAGATGAAATTGCCAATCATGCAGGTACTATTGGATATGAAATACTCACTGGGCTTGGTCAACGCTGGTCGAAGCGTTACATAGGTATTTAATTAAAGTAAGCCTTAAATGCCTTAACAGCTGTTGTAATATCTTTTTCTCTGATATCTAGGTGGGTTACAAGTCTAAGCAAGCCTGAACCTTGAATTAAGACACCATTAGATTTTAAAAAGGAGGTTAATTCTTGACAGTCTATTTTGTGAGCGTCTACGAATACCATATTTGTTTGTACGCTTTTAGGATCAATTGTTAACTGCTCTATCTCATTTAGACCTTTTGCAAGTAGTTGTGCATTCTTGTGGTCTTCGCTAAGTCGTTCAATGTTGTTTTGAAGTGCATAAAGGCCTGCAGCTGCGATAATACCAGCTTGACGCATTCCTCCCCCAAGAGTTTTTCTCCAACGACGAGCATGGGTAATGAGGTTTTTGCTACCGCATAAAATTGACCCTACTGGGGCTCCTAATCCTTTAGAAAGACAAAATGATACCGAATCAAAATGTTTGGCAATTTTTTTTGCATGTATGTTTAACTCTACTGAAGCATTAAAAATTCTAGCTCCATCTAAGTGAAGCTTTAGATTTTTTTCGCTAACAAATTGTTGAGCTGCATACAAATAATCTAGAGATAATGCTTGGCCACGATGAGTATTTTCTAAGCATAGAAGCCGTGTCGGTGGAAAATGAAAATCATCAGGCTTTATTACAGCAGCAACTTTCTCAAGATCCAAGGTTCCATCTGATTCAAAAGTCAGTGGTTGAGGATGAATAGAGCCAAGTGCTGCTGCACCACCACCTTCATACTGATAGGTGTGTGCCTTTTGGCCAACAATGTATTCTTCACCACGCTCACAGTGATAGAGCAGTGCTAAAAGATTACTTTGGGTGCCACTAGGGCAAAACAGCGCACCCTCCATTCCTAGAAGGTCTGCTGAAAATTCTTCTAACTGATTTATTGTTGGGTCTTCTCCATAGACATCATCCCCTACGTCAGCCTTTACCATTGCTGCCCGCATTTCGTCTGATGGCTTCGTTACCGTATCGCTTCTGAAATCAATTGTCATGGCCGTTGCTTAGTATTAAAAAAGAACCCCTTCCTGCGGAAGGCAAGAAGGGGTTCGTTATAGACAGACTATTAAGGGTTGTCTAAGGACTTATTTTGCAAGAGGATCTGGACGTACCTGGAAGTGTACAACGATTGGTTTACCATTGTTCTCTTCAAACCAGAAGGGTGTTCGATCACCTTCTGATACCCAAAGACCTCGTCCTTTCCAGCCAGCATTTGGATCGTCAATTCGACCATCAAACCCTTTGCTGTAGAAGCCAAGCGGATAAGGAATACGCATTGTTACCCATTCCTTTTCGCCATCATCTCCATCAACAAGTGCGTGAACACCATCGTACAGATTAGCCGTAGACATAGGAACGTCTTCACCTAGGCCTGCAGTGTTATGTTGATCTACCCAACTGTAATAACTAGCTTCAGCACTGAATTCCTCAAATCCTGGATGTCCAGGGCCTGGATAGCGATGGAATGTCCATCCCTCAGGGCAGTGGTCACCGGTAGCTTCAGGACCATTAAGTGGACCTGTGCATTTGCTTCGGTCGAATTCACTCATATGTCCACTACCAAGAGAGCCCCAGATAACGCCTTTGCTATCAATGTCCGCTCCGCGGATACCGAAGCCACCTTTTTCACGTGGAACATTATATTGCTCTACCAGTGCAGTTTCGGAAGGATTATCACCAAGCTCAAGCCTGATTACGCTTCCGTTCCAATCTGAGCGGCTAGATCCCCATATTGAATCATCGGCAGGGTTAGGCATGATTGCGTAATAACTAGGCATAATTCGTTTATCCATATCAGGATTTACAGGATCGCCAGGCTCAACATATGCGTCACGTCTACCATTGCCATTAGTATCCAATATTGCTGGAGTCCAGCCCTGGGAGGCTTCTGCATCACCTGTTTCAAGGAATTTCTTGGAATCCAACCAGCCTATAACTTCACCACCACCACTAGTCCAAAGAGTGTTGTTATCGTCATAAGCAAATTGCAAGTGATGTGTACCGTAGCAGGTATCTATGAAGGTGTATTCTTCCGTTTCAGGGTCATATACCGATAATTGCCTGTTTGCACGAGCAGTTGGGAATGCCTGTGCAGATGGATGACTGGAGCCTTCACGACAGAAATCACCATTCTGTGGACCTCTAATTCGTGCGGTGTACCAGACACGCCCGTCTTGATCAAACATCGGATTATGTGTATTAGCTTTGCTATTCCAAATTCTTTGGTCGCCCCAAAAAACAGAAGGTTGAGCTGATGCAACTGTTGCATAAGATGGGGTATCGTCGTCCCTCACTGGAGCTAGGAAACTCGTGGAGGTATTGTTCATAGGATCTAGAATTGGGAAGTTATCTGTTGACAGTTCTGGTGAACCATAAATCAGACCATTGGCATTAACTGTTGGATCCCTTCTATCCGTTGAAATAAGATCATGAAGATAAGCTGTAGGCTCGGACCAATCTCTAACTGTTGCCACAATATTTCGTTCTTGGCCTTGTGGTCTCTCAGGTATCCATGAAGGTAACTCACCATCTTCAATTCTTTGTGTCCAATCAGCAAAATACTTGAATGGAATGCCCTGCAGGTCACCTGCTAGATCAGACATCATCCTTGCACCTGCTTGACCAGATTGAACTCTACGAATCCATGCTGCTTGGTGATTTTCAAATTCGCCAAGATCAGGAGAAAGTTCACGAGTAGCTTTATTTCCAAGCATATGACAACCAATGCATCCATTGTTATTCATACGGTTGCGATAGAAGTCCATTCCGCCTTCAAAGCGAGCAGCTTCTTCTTCTGTGGCCATATGTAACATCGAATACCAGGCAATTGCTGGATAAATTTCGGCAGCTGCTGCTGCATTTGGAGCATTAATTGCATCCAAATTTACAGTATCACCAGGATTAGCACTAGTCTTCTCAGAATCAATCAAACCATATCCGCGTACCCATACATCGTAGTCAGCATTGGGTAAGTCAGGTACAACGTACCTTCCCATATCATCAGTTACGACAATTTTGGCATAAAAAGTATCGAACTCATCAGTTTCTGCTATTACCCAAACACCAGCTTCTGGGCCATTAGGACCAGTGACTATGCCACCGATATCGTCACCATCAATGGCAACTTGTGCTTGTGATCCAGTCGCCCAAGCTAATGCCATTAAAATTACTGAGAATAGCCCCAGTTTATTGTTTCCGGTTTGTTTATTCATTCCCTCTCCTAAACGTGATAAGACCCACGTCGTCCATCCACAGGTTCAAAAGGATATAGTACCCTTCTAATACTAAAAAAATAAGGGTTTAGAGCGCTAAAACCTAAAGGCACGTTCAGACTGCTACGAATGTAAATATGTGCTTTTATCAAAGAAAGCTGAATATTTTAGAGATTATTAGGTTGTTTATACTGTTAAGCCAACTGGTTTTAGGTTTTGTGGATCT
>JAKUNM010000055.1 GCA_022451865.1 Dehalococcoidia bacterium | reverse complement strand
AAAAGAGCTCTTGCAGGATGGTTTATTGCTTTTCTCAGTATCCAACAGAATGAAGGGCGATATTTCTAAAGTTGAGCCTGAAGATAAAGAATCTGTAGAAATGGAGGTTAAATCAGCGCTTCTTCAGCTAATTTTCAATAATTTAAGAGAAGAATACGATTTTGACAATAAATTAGTAATTAGCCCGCAATTTACTAGTCAAAACTCATAGATTGGATGTTATATCCACCATCAACGTAGATAGTTTGCCCTGTTATTCCGCTTGACATATCGCTTAGCAAGAATGTGGCTGTATTTCCAACTTCTCGTGCGGTAATGTTTCTTGCTAATGGCGTGTTAGTGCCATGTTTATTGAGCATAGATTTAAAGCCTTTTATTCCAGAAGCAGCCAATGTTTTTATCGGTCCAGCTGATATAGAGTTCACTCTAACTCCTTTTTCCCCAAGAGTAGAAGCAAAATACCTAACACTCGCTTCTAGACTGGCTTTGGCCATTCCCATAACATTGTAATTAGGTGTAGCTTGTTGTGATCCTATGTAAGTTAAAGTAATTATCGAGGAATTATCGCTCATATGTGGATATGCCTCTTTAATTAGGCCTGAAAAGCTGTAAGAGCTTATATCATGGGTTATTTGGAAGCCTTCTCTTGAGATACATTCTTCAATATTGCCCGAAATTTGCTCTGCAGGTGCAAATCCGACAGAATGGACTATTCCATCTATTTTTCCCCATTTTTCTACTGCCTTTTTGATTAAAGCCTTTATTTCTACATCATTTGAGAGATCACAGATGCTTGTAAAGTCACCTCCATGATTTTTTGAAAATTCATTGATAAATTTCTCAAAACGCTCATTTTGAAAGCTAAAACCTAGTTTAGCTCCATTTTCATGTAAAGATTCAGCTATACCAGCAGCAATTGAATACTTATTTGCAAGTCCAACAATTAGTATTTTTTTGTTTTTAACCATTCGTGAATTATAGAGCATTATTTTAATAATTTTAAAAATTAACCTAAAAAATAGCTGAAAACCTTATATATAGTAAACTTCATCGATTTTTTATGGAAAAGTAGCAAAAATGTGACATTTATCGCCTTAAATCGTGTTAAACAGGCCTAAATGGGTTATCATCTCAGCTATATAACTTTTATAAAAGGGTAAAATATGAATATATTCAAATATTTACTTAGTCTGATTCTTTTGGTTTCAGTCTCTGGGTATACATATGCTCAGGAGAGTGAGGAAGCCGAAGAAGCAGTTGAAGAAGTTGTTATCACTGGTTCACGTATTAAAAGGAAGTCTATCAATAGTGCTTCTGTAGTGACTACGATAACAAGAGATGAGATTGACGAGAGTCAAGCTCTTTTAACTGCTGATGTGTTAAGACTGTCTACCTACAACACTTTTGGATCATTTGATCCAACTGCTGGTTCTAGTGCTCAGTCAAACGCAACAGTCAACCTTAGAGGTCTTGGATCATCAAGAACTCTAGTACTTATGGATGGTAGAAGAATGCCTGGTTCACCTCATTTAGGTGGTGCTGGTGCAGCTAACATTAACATGATTCCATCAGTAGCTGTCGATAGAGTGGAAATTCTTGCTGACGGTGCATCATCTGTTTACGGATCTGATGCGATTGCTGGTGTTGTTAACGTTGTTACCAAAAAAGGATTCGATGGACTTCAGTTTGAGTTCAGAGATGGAACTAGAGATCGTGATGATGGTAAAGAACTGTCAATGTCTTTTGTTTATGGCGCAACCAATGATAAGGGTTATTTCACTCTTATGGCTGAGCATGATCAAAGAGACGAAATCTACCTAAAGGATAGATGGTATTCTGCTGCTAGAGCAGAGGACTTAAATGGTGATGGTGTTATCGACTTATATTCTGAAACATATGGATTAAGTTGGTACTCAAGAAACCTTGCTGACCCAGTTACTGGTAACATTCATGCTGCTGGTGTTAATGGTGATGCATGTCCTGGTTCTCCTGAAAATCCAGTCGATGGATTCTGGGGACCAAACTTTGGTGGTGCTGCATTTGGACAAGGTCCAACAGAACAGCCATCATGGGGTGGTAATCCTATAGGTATCTGTGGATACGCTTGGGCAGACATTATGGTTCAAAATGCTGAGATTACTAGAGATACTGTAACAGGTAACTTTGAGTATGCTATAGCTGATAACCTAAATCTTTACTCAAGACTAAGTGTTGTTAGAAACCAATCAACTGGTAGATTCGCTCCACCAGCTGCAAGATATCCTGGTCTTCTAGCT
Organism: Dehalococcoidia bacterium; assembly: GCA_022451865.1. Classification (GTDB taxonomy): domain Bacteria; phylum Chloroflexota; class Dehalococcoidia; order UBA2979; family UBA2979; genus UBA6955. The sequence goes on along the minus strand of JAKUNM010000055.1, from coordinate 2,773 downwards.
TCAGATCCTGCTAACCCATATGATGTGGCTGTTACTGGATACTGGAGATGGACTGAAATAGGAAACAGAGGTTCAGACTTCACAGATGATGCTTGGGATTTTGTAACTCAATTGACTTATACAATGAATGATAATGTTGAGCTTGCAACAAGCATGCAAATAAACAACTTCTACGGTGTTGATGTAGGAAGATACTTCCTAGATTACGCTGGATTAGCAGCTAACTTATACTACGAGGAGCCATTTGGTTCTGAAGATGGTATATATGCTATGAGTGCGACAACTCTTGTAGAATATGGAAACGATTACAAAAAATACGATGTAACAGCTCAGGTTGATAACCTAATGGCCCTACCTGGCGGAACTGTTTCAGCATTAGTAGGTTATGAGTACTTCGAAAACTCATATTCAGCTGATTATGATAAACACTCCGAAGGTGGATGGGTTGGTGGCTCAGCCGGTAACTCAGGTGCAGGTTATAGAGATGTAGGTTCATTCTTTGGTGAACTTCTAATGCCTGTAATGGACAACCTAGAAGTAACAGCTTCATTTAGACAAGATGAGTACTCAGATGTTGGTGAATCAACATCATTTAAAGTTGGTGCTCTTTGGGTCCCAGCGTTCGCGCCTGGTACTACAGTGAAGTTTAATGTTTCAGAAGGTTTCAGAGCTCCTACAATGGATACTCTGTACGCTGTTACAACATTCAGTGCTAACACAGCTTATGACTATAAGGTTTGTGCATCTGATGGTGTATCAACAGTAGATTGTCCTTCAAGACAGATCTCAACATTAATAACTGCTAACCCAGATGTTGCTGCTGAAGATTCTGAAGGAATGACATTCAGTGTTGATCATGACTTTGGTGCATGGATGCCTGTATTAGAAGGTTTAACTGGTAGATTTGATACATACTCAATCACAGTTAACAATGCTATTACAAGTGCTGGAACACAGAGTGTAATGTGGAATGACTACGTAGGTGGTACATTGCTTACAGATAATTATGAGTACTATGACGCTGCAGGAATCTCAGGTGATGGTACAGCAGCAGGTAATCCTGTTGGAACAGGTACAAGTGCTACCTGTCCTGCTGGCGCTACATATGTTAAGAGATTAGGTGTATACGATTCAGTATACGTTATTAGATCTTGTGCAAATGGTAGAGCAGATTATGTTGGAGCAAGTACTGTAAACGTTGGTCAAGTAGAAGTAGTTGGTTGGGATCTATTCTTAGATTACGGCATGGATGTTCCATCATGGGGCATGATTGGCGAAGGTACATTGAACTTCTTCATGGATTATTCAAACATGGAAGAGTACAACACTGACGCTTTTGTTGGTAGTTCAAGAATAGTTAACAACATTAACTTCTCAGGTACTCCACAGTGGAGATACAACTTTGGAATGAATTATTCATTCGATAAGTACTATGTATCTTTAATTACCAGAACTATTGGAGATTACTTCCTTGATTCTGAAGCCGAAACAGTCGGCGGTGAGCTAACTGGTGGTATTGTTACTGCTGGTGACAAGCAAGATGTATATTCAACTATGGATTTACAGCTTGGTGCTGACCTTGGATCAATGGGTAAAGTCACATTTGGTATCCTTAACTTGGATGATGAAGATCCTCTACCAGATAGCGGAAATAACTATGACGCTTATCTAGGTCTTTACGACAATAGAGGTATGACTTCTTACTTCAAATGGAGACTTAACTTTTAATAGTTAATCTGAATATGTTTAAGGGCTGCTTCGGCAGCCCTTTTTTTTAGAAGTTATCTTTTCTGATTCTCAGCTCTTTAAAACAATCTACTTCTTTTAAGTCTTTAATATCATTTGGGACTGTTTCTAGAAGAAAGGGGTTTATTTTTCTTTCAGTTTCTAGTGTTGAAGGCAATGTAATTTGATTCTTTGCTCTTCTGTCTAAAGTTTCTAAATATTTTTGTTCAACAATTTCACTGCTTATTTGAGATTTAACAAATTCTAAATTGGAAAGAGTATATTCATGACCGCAATATATTTTTGTTTGACCCGGAAGCTCATTAATCTTTTGTATTGAATCATGAAGTTGATCATAAGTGCCTTCAAAAAGCCTTCCACATCCAGCTGAGAACAAAGTATCTCCACAAAATAATACATCAGTCTGCTGGCTATAGAATGCTATGTGGTCAAGTGTGTGTCCAGGTGTTTCAATTACTCTGAATTCATATCCTAAAGTTTCTATAAGATCATTTTCAGCAAGAGAGACATCTATTCCATCTATATTCTGATTTTTAGGCCCATAGACTTTACCAGATATGTAGTTTTTTAGTTCTAACAAACCGCCAGTATGGTCATAGTGGTGATGAGTAATTAAAATATCTTGGAGTTTTAATTTTTTTTCTTCAAGAATATTGAGTACTGGCTTTGAATCTCCTGGATCAATAACTGTTATAGAGTCATCAATTTGAATTGCCCAAATATAATTATCAGTAAATGCAGGTATATCAAAGATATTCATTACTTTATAATTAGATTATATGTCTATTAAAGTATATACAGATGGTGCTTGTAAAGGTAACCCTGGACCGGGAGGTTGGGGAGCTTTAATTATAGATGGAGATTCTAGAAAAGAACTTTATGCTGGAAAACCAGACACAACAAACAATCAAATGGAAATGCAAGCGGCAATTGAGGCATTAAAACATTTAAAAGGAACCTCAGAACTTATAGCGATTTAAACGGACTCGAATTATATAAGACAAGGCATTACCGAATGCATTGTAAA
>JAKUNM010000054.1 GCA_022451865.1 Dehalococcoidia bacterium | reverse complement strand
TGTCTGGCTTACCTCTATATCTTATAAAGTCATCAGCGTTTGCATACGCATTAGCGCCCAACATATCAACAAAAATTCTTTGGCCACCTCTTCCTTGTGAATTTGTATACAAAGCTAATAAAGCAGAGCTCATAATTACCATTGAAGTATTAGGATCAGGGTTTACTTCGTTACCACGAAATAAACGACGTCCAATCTCACGAATAGCTTCTAAAGATTCTGTTGATTCTTGAGGAGGAAAGCCTGCACCAGCCTGAAAAAAAGCTCCACCAACGCCTGCACCGGGTACTGGGTGTGCAGATGGTCGATGAGCACCTGGACCATTTTGACCATATCCGTTCATTGCTAAATAAATAATATCAGGATTGATAGATTGTGCATGAGCAAAATCAAAACCTAAACGCTCATCGACACCAGGTCGAAAATTGGAAATAATCAAATCTGTCTTTTCAATTAATTGATCTAAAATTTTTCTACCTTCATCAGTTTTTAGGTTTATAACAATACTTTGTTTACTTCCATTAACACGCATCGCACCAACACCACCACCAAGTTGTCTGTAAGGATCACCACCGATTGGCTCTACTTTGATAACACGTGCACCTAAATCAGCTAGCTGCGACGCACCAAGTGGAGCGGCAATAATAGAAGCAAATTCAAGTACTGTGATCCCTTGTAAAGGAGGTGACGTATCATCACTGTAGATAATTGCTGCTCGATCTTGAACATCAATATTCTCAGAAAAAACTTCAAAAGTATGTTCCCCTACAGATGGAGCAGCACTTCCGACTTCCCCTGGTGTAACGTCCAGTATAGCTAACAAACCTAGTTGCTCTGAACGACCAGAATCCGGATCAGGATCAGCTTGAACTTGACCAAGCATAGAATCAAGAAGTGTAATATCATCTTTGATTAGAATTCCCAACCGTGGGTCAACAACTTCCACAACATGACCATTATCTCTTAAGTCAGGATCATCCATTGCTTCTTGTGTTGTTTGAAAAGGATGTGCAGCAATATTACCTAATTCTGAAAAATGCGAAATCCATTCTTCAGTAGTTTTTTCAAGCATTCGCAATATTATCCGATCACGAACCTCTTCAACCACTTCTAATTCCCACTCACCCAAACCTCCTTGGGTACGCTCATCAACAAAAATGTCATGTAATCCAATGGCAGCAATAAAACTATCAAATTGACCTCGTAACAAATTAGCTAACTGTATCCAACCATCTTTAGTTTTAACAGGTTGGTATTGAAGATTTGCGTTTCTATCAGTTAATAACCTTGGATCTGTGCCATATAGATCACTATCGATTTCTGCAAGTTGTCGCCGAATCAGATCACCTTGTTCATAAGTAAGCATGCATCTCAGCATACTCGTCTGCACATATTGACCCACTCCTGTTCGATTACGCGTAATGAGCGCCGCCAAAACGCCAGAGACTATTGCTTGAGATGCCGCATGAGATGCAACTTGCACAGCAGAAAATTGAGGTCCTTCACGTGAAACCGTTCCAGCGAATGATTGCATCCTCCCAGTTTTAGCAGCAACGACATCCTCATATCCAGGATATGCAGAGTAACGTCCATGCTTACCAAAGCCTGTCAAGTGAACATAGACCAAGCCACTATTTTTGGCAGACAACACATCATAATCAGCACCTAAGCCAACAGCACTGTCTTGTCGAATATTAGAAACGACTACATCTGCACTCTGAGCTAAAAAATGCAAACGCGACTGTTCAATTTTTCTTTTAAGATCTAACTCTACACTTCTTTTACCACGAAGCCACATAGGTGAATTAGGTAAAAAACGAAACGGATCCCCACCAGGACGTTCGATTTTTATGACATCAGCACCAAAATCAGCAAGAATCATCGTCGCAATACCCGCAACTGGGCCACTGGACAAATCAAGAATTCTTATACCATCAAGTGCTCTAACCATCTTCAATTTCCCATATCAATAAAACTATGGATCGATCCTTGCAGTGGCAGCACCTCTCACAACTTCTCGACCATCCTGATTAGATGTACTGACAACTAAGTCTACAAAAAATTGACCATCTTCTTCTGATATTGACTCGACTGATAATGTAGTAGTTAACGTGTCACCAGGCCAAACTTGATTAACAAAACGGACACCATACTTGGTCAAACGCCCATCACCAACTAAGTTGGTAATTGCTACTCCAGTAGCACCCATGGAAAGCATTCCATGAGCAAACACTGAAGGATATCCAGCAATTTCCTTCGTATAAACTTCGTCTGTATGAATAGGATTATAATCCCCTGAGCTGCCAGCATACTGAACAATTTGTGTTCTAGTTAAATTTTCAGCTACTACCTCTGAAAATTCTTGACCTTCACTTATATCACTTGCCTTGAGTGTCATATTAATATCCTCGCTATTGATCAATTGGTCGTTCGGTAACCACACCCACTGATCGAGCAGTAATTACTAACTCATTATTTTGATCATAATATTCTGTTATTGTTTCAGAAAATTTTAATTTCCCAGCTCGCTTACTTTCTCTTTCCCATTTTTCTCCCTCTCTAACGACAGAGTGTAAGACATCACCAGGTCGGAGATGCCGATGATATTCATAATGCTGTTCAGCATGGAGCCCGCCGCTACCACCCTCCTGTTTTTCAACACCGGTAGCTGTTTTACCTGACCCAAACCAAGGTTCACCAATTTTTGGCCGTAACGAATATCCTTCATCAAATTGTGAACTGGCCGCAACAAAAGTTGGAGGCGCAATTACTCCCTGAGCTTCTGTAGTTGATGCGTAATCTGAATCATAATAAATTTGATTTTTGTCACCTATCGATCTAGCAAAAAGCATTATGTGTCCAGCTTCAACTGGAAATTGTTCACTCATTATCTCCTCAATTCTTTAAAATAAACTTCCAACACGAATAGTCCGTTCAATAGCATAGACAATTAATAAGAAAACTCCTACTGTTATCCATTTCCAATGATACCTTCCAGGATCTTCTAACATTGATCACCTCAGAACTCATCTAGATTCATTTTATTGCGGTCGTCCGATTTTGCCGCTCGGGGTAATAACAGCCCCATCATATCTGACATTGTTAATTTTAGCGCCTGGCGAAACAAGAACATTCTCAAGAACTGCACCATTTAGAACACAATTTTCTCCAATAACAACATTATTCCCAATTTGACATCCAGAAATTTGAGCATCAGGTGATATAAGGTTTTTATTCTCATAATGATTCAGCATTTCTGATTGAGCAAAAAGTAATGACCTTAAACTCCCCGTATCGAACCATTGCCCATCAAACTCTCTGCCACCAATATGCTTGCCTTCTTGAATCATTACTGAAAGTGTTCCCGATATTTCTAGTTCGCCTTTCGTATTGGTAACTGGTTCATCAAGTATACGGTCCACAGCATCAGGACTTAACATCCACCAAGCTACACATGCAAGATTAGACTGTGGCAAGCGAGGCTTCTCAACAAAAGACACAACGCGTTGACCATCTAGTTCTGCTATTCCCATATCATTAGGGCGATCTGTATAAGAAAGAGGTAACCATGCTTCGGCACCACTTTCTTCCCAGTATTTAATATCTAGAGACAGATCACCGCCAAATAAAATAGAGTCAGACGCAATTACAATCACATATTTTCCACGTATAGTTTCGTCTGGAACCTGAGCAACTGCACCAGCTGGGCCATTAGGTTCAGCTTGTATTACAACACTCAATGTAATTGGAAAATCAGAAATATCTAATGCTTCTATCTCTATACTTTCTTCAGGTGAACGAACAACAACAACAACATTTTTTATTCCAATTTCACATAAACGTTCTAATGCATATAACAACATAGGCCGATTTAGAAGTGGTATTAATCCCTTAGAAAATTCTAGACTTAATGGTCGAAGACGAGTTGCTCGCCCTCCAGTTAGCAAAACTGCTATAGGACTAATCATTCTGAGAAATACCTCCAAGAGTTAAATTTATTTTTTAATATCAGCAATTACGTTATATCATTTTTTGTGACGAGCAATTCCTAATAGTATTATTAATTCAAAGTATGCAAATAAAAAAAAGATCTATCAAATCAACATTTAGAGAACAAAAATCTAAATTAGAAGAGTCGACATCTTTGGAATCACTTTTCCATTTGATATTACTTGATGATAATGAGCACAGTTATCATTACGTAATTGAAATGTTGGGTTATATATTTGATTATAGCGAAGAAAAAGCATGGACGTTAGCTCGAATAGTCGATACGCAAGGGCAAGTAATAATAGAAACCGCATCACGTTCAATTTGCGAAGAGCATCAATTACAGGTGCATAATTACGGAGCAGATCATCGTATTACTAGTTCTAAAGGTTCAATGTCTGCAATTATTGAGTCTTCAACATAGCATAATACGTAAACATCGTTACACTACCTAGATGGAGATTATGGATCTAAATATCGCACGTTACTGTTTGTCACAATGGGCACTTGATGATTCAACTGCAAATCAACCTGCATTTACTTTTGCCAGAAAAACCCAAAAAAATGATACTTGGACATATCAGGAAGTTTGGCATTTAATTCAATCAATTGGAAAAGGTTTCCTTGAACTTGGACTACAGAAGGGTGACAGGGTACTAATACGCCTACCACATTCTCCAGAGTATGCCTTTGCTTTTTTTGGAGCAAATATTGCTGGATTAATACCGATTCCAGCTTCCCCACAGTTAACCAATGAAGAAGCCTCTTTTCTATTAGATGATTCAGGTGCGTCATGTATTGTGCAATCTTCAAGTGAACAACTTTTCAACTTTAGAGGAATAACTGTCGCTGGTGAAAATCTTTTCGATATGAGTGGTGGTTCCTCACTCCCACTCACTAAATCTGAAGATCCAGGGTTTTTAATTTATACATCTGGAACCACTGCAAAACCTAAAGGAGTTCTTCATGCACAAAGAACAGTCTTAGGTCGAGCACTTATGCGTACAGGGTGGCAAGATTTTCAAAAACAAGACATCACGATGCATGCAGGAACTTTGAACTGGTCTTATACCTTGGGGGTAGGCTTATTAGATGCTTGGGCCGTTGGTGCTCATGCGACATT
>JAKUNM010000053.1 GCA_022451865.1 Dehalococcoidia bacterium | reverse complement strand
TTTTCATCAGATGCTGAAAAGATTCAATATGCGTTTGAATCTCAGAAAAAGATTTACCAATTACTGCTTCAGTCATCATTGATGCTGATGCTTGAGATATAGAACATCCATTACCAGAAAAGCTGATCGAATGAACTGTATGAGATGAATACTCTACATCTAAGTGAATTTGATCTCCACATAGAGGATTAGCTCCATCAGCACTACATGTAGAAACCGCTATTTCATCTTGATTTCGAGGATTTCGATAGTGATCTAGAATAATTTCTCTGTATAGTTCTTCTACTAATCCTCCACTTGGAGATGAAGTCATGATTTTACTCCAAACAAATCTATAGCCACGAGTAATCCACTTACTAAAGCATCTATTTCTTCTTTTGTATTATAAATATAAAATGATGCTCGAACAGTTGCTGGTACACCTAAAAAATTCATTACAGGTTGTGCACAATGATGTCCTGCACGCACTGCGACACCATTATCATCTAATATTTGTCCTATATCATGAGGATGGATATTCTCCAATGCAAATGAAATTACACCACATCTTTCTTCAGCTGTGTCAGGGCCAAAAATTGTGATACCAGGGATATCACTCATTTTTTGTAAAGCATATCCAGTTAATTCCATTTCATGTGCTCTAATGTTATCGATACCGATATCGTTTAAGTAATCAATCGCGGCTCCAAAACCTATAACTCCTCCAATATTAGGTGTGCCAGCTTCGAATTTACTGGGGACTTCGGCCCAAGTTGAATGTTCCATATTTACAGTCAGAATCATATCGCCTCCACCCAAAAAAGGATCCATTGATTCTAGGATATTTAATTTACCCCACAATACACCCACCCCAGTAGGGCCAAGCATTTTATGTGCTGAAAACGCAATAAAATCAGCTCCTAACGATTCAACATCTACTGCCATATGTGGAACGGATTGAGCACAATCAATAAGAACAAGAGCTTCTTGCTTTTTTGCAAGTGCAATAACTTCATCAACAGGAACAATAGTTCCTAAAGCATTTGATACAGCTGTAATAGATACCATTTTTGTTTTCGGACCAATAATTTTATTCGCGGTCTCCATATCTAAATGACCATTATCGAGCATAGGAATATATCTTAGTTCAATACCAATTGAATCACGAAGCATTTGCCATGGAACAATGTTCGAATGGTGTTCCAGTTCAGAAATAACTACTTCATCACCAGGTTTTAAAAATTTACGCCCCCAGCTGTTTACTACCAAATTAATAGATTCAGTAGTTCCACGAGTAAAAATTATTTCACGGGAGTCTTGAGCATTAATAAACTGACCAACTTTTGATCTAGCAGTTTCGAACATCTCCGTTGCTTCTACAGAAAGAGTATGTATTCCACGATGAATATTAGAATTATGATCACGATAAAAACGTGTTATTTGTGCCATGACCTGCACAGGACGTTGTGATGTAGCAGCATTATCCAGATAAACTAAAGATGCACCAGAATTAACATCTCTTTTTAAAGTTGGAAAATCTCTACGGATTTTACCCACATCAAGCTGGTAACTCGTACTCATAATTTTCACTCCGTCTGAGCCAGATAAACATCACCATCGTCAACATATAATTTATACGAGCAAACAGATTTCACTGCAGGCAAAGTAAGTGCTCGACCAGTTTTCGGATCAAATGCTGCTCCATGTCTTGGACAAATAATATTGCCACGTACAATTTTACCATTACCTAATGGTCCATCGTCGTGACTACAGATATTATCAATCGCAGTTATTTCACCATTGATCTTACTAACTGCTAAAGATTTGTCCTTATAGTACACAACAACAACTTCACCTTCTGGTATATCTGTGGAGGTGCATAGTTTTTCTCCATGCATGTTTGTGCTCCAACTCAAGAAAGATTAGCTAACTCAATTTTATCAACTACAGTTTCATTCAACATTTGCTCAAGCCCCTCAATAGGAAATCCTTGAGCGACAGAATTGAAAAATCCAGAAACAATTAGTTGTAGAGCAGATCGGTAAGTCAACCCTCTGCTTTGTAAATAAAAAAGTGCTTCCTCGTCAACTGGTCCTACAGTAGCACCATGACCACAACGTATGACATCTGCTGTAAGAATTTCTAATACAGGATCAGAATCTGCCTTCGCATGTGGTGAGAGTAATAAATTACGATTTTCTTGGTTAGCCTCTGCCCCCAATGCGCCTTGCTCAACTCGAGTAATGCCATAATAAATAGATTTAGAAGATCCAGCCAAGGCAGATTTAATTTCGACATTAGAAGTAGTCTTTGGAGCGATATGATCTTGCAAGGTTACAAAGTCAAAATGCTGATCAAGATCTCCCAACGCAACGCCTTTGATCTCAGAGTGTGAACCTTCCCCTTCAAGTAAAGATTCTACAGTCAATTTAAATACTTTCGATCCAATCGCAAGAGTACCAACTCGTACATCTGCATCTTTAGACACTTTCGAACGAATAATCGAATAATCTTCTGTATTTTCACCCCAGCGATTATCAATTAAAAGCCTTAGATTCGATCCTTGTTCAGCAAAAATTTCTATTACACCGGCAACCAAAAGTAATTCCGATCCGGAAGAACAGCGAATCATTATAGTAGCTTCAGATTGTTGTCCAATATTTACAAATATTCTGGGATAGACCATCGCAGCTTCAGTTTGTTCACTGCTAATGTTAATTACAATTGGCTCTTCCAAAGCTTGACGATCAGGTAGATCAATTATAATTGGGTCTTCAAAAAGAGACATATTCGCAGCAATAAATTTACCTTCTGTCGAAGGAATCAATCTACCAAAGTTTTTTTCAACTATTTCGGAAGATTCATCACCAAACACAGTTGATTGATTTTTATTATCGATATTAATTTTTAATTTACTTGGAGAAAAATTATCAAAATCAATGTGACTAATGTCAGTGTATTTCCATGGTCGTAACTGAGTAGTAGGCATATTCAAAGATCCTAGGGATCTAATTGCTTCTAGACGCCTCTCAATCAACCATTGAGATTCGTTTCGTCCAACAGCAATATCATTAAGGACTGACTCCGAAAAAAAATGGGAATTTGCCAAATCGCTACTCATTACCCAACTGAGCCTTCCATTTGAAGTTCAATCAAGCGATTTAATTCGATGGCGTATTCCATAGGAAGTTCTTTGACGATGGGCTCTACAAAACCATTCACAACCATTTTTGCCGCATCCTCTTCTGGAATCCCACGTGCCATCAAATAGAATAATTGATCTTCACCTAATTTTGAAACGGATGCTTCATGACCAATATTCACACGTTCCTCATCAATTTCCATGGTTGGATAAGTATCTGATCGTGAATGTTCATCTAACAATAAAGCATCACATCTTACAGTTGAACTAGCATTTTCAGCACCGTCATGAACTTTTAGTAATCCGCGATACGAACTACGCCCCGCACCACGAGAAACAGATTTAGAAATAATAGCTGAGGTAGTATTTGGAGCTACATGAACAATTTTTCCACCAGCATCTTGGTGTTGACCTTCACCAGCAAAAGCTAATGACAATATTTCACCATGTGCCCTCTCACCCATCAAATAGACTGATGGATACTTCATAGTCAACATAGATCCTAAATTACCATCAACCCATTCCATTACCGCATCTTCATACGCAACTGCACGCTTAGTAACAAGGTTATAAACATTATTTGACCAATTTTGAATCGTCGAATAACGAACGCGTGCACCTTTTTTTACGACAATTTCCACGACAGCAGAATGTAATGATGCACTCGAATAAATAGGAGCAGTACAACCTTCTACATAGTGCACATAGCTACCTTCATCGGCAATAATCAATGTACGTTCAAATTGCCCCATATTTTCAGTATTTATCCGAAAATATGCCTGTAGAGGAATATCAACTTCCACTCCAGGAGGTACATAAATAAAAGATCCTCCTGACCAAACTGCAGAGTTAAGTGCAGCATACTTGTTATCACCAGATGGAATCACAGTTCCAAAATATTCTTGAACAATCTCAGGATATTCCTCTAACCCTTGATCCATTCCCAGAAAAATCACACCTTTTTCAGCAAGATCTTCTCGAATGTTGTGATATACAACCTCAGAATCATATTGTGCACCAGCACCGGCTAAAAATTGTTTCTCAGCTTCAGGAATCCCAAGTTTATCGAATGTGTCTTTTATATACTCAGGAACATCATCCCAGTTCGTAGCATCAGTATCAGTTGCACGAACATAGTAATGGATATTATCAAAATCAATAGCATCGAGTAGATCTGGACTACCAGCCCATTTAGGGTTCTCTTGCGAAAGAAAATCTTGATATGCATCAAGCCTGTAATCTAACATCCACTTTGGTTCATTTTTCATAGCAGACATTTCACGGATTACATTTTCATTTAATCCTCGCTCAGCAATAAATAGTGGTTTTTCCTCATCATGAAATCCCCACTGATATTCACCGACGGCATCACGAGCAACATCTTTAGAAGTAGTCATGAACTCACAGCCTCTCCTTTGACCCCAATTTCACGAAGGATAGGATCATATCCGTTATTTTCAATTTCTTTAGCAAGAGCAAAGTCACCTGATTTAACAATTTTACCATCAACCAAAATATGAACAAAATCAGGAGTGATATAATTCAATATTCTTTCATAATGCGTGATGATTAATACACCAATATCTGGTGTCCGTAAGGCATTAACTCCCTCAGAAACCGTCCGCAAAGCATCAACATCAAGTCCAGAATCAGTCTCATCAAGAATTGCCAAGTCTGGCTTCATCATACCTAATTGAAGTATTTCAGCACGTTTTTTCTCACCACCAGAAAATCCATCATTTACGTAACGCCGAGCAAAATTTTCATCCATTTTAAGAGTACCCAAAGTATCCCTTAACTCGGCCAGAAATTCTCTAGCAGGAATATCATGTCCACGCCTAGCCTTTAATGCTTCGCGCATAAGATTAACCATCGTTACCCCAGGGATAGCTGTTGGATATTGAAATGACAAGAACATGCCTCTACGAGCACGTTCGTCAGCGGCAAGGGAAGTAATATCCTCATCTTTGAAAATAATTTCACCCGAATCAACACTATACACAGGACTACCTGCAACAGTACTAGCCAAAGTACTTTTACCCGAACCATTAGGTCCCATCAATGCATGCACTTCACCAGAATAAATCTCAAGATCTACAAGAGCAATATCAAGATCTTTTCGAGATTAACCAATCCTTGATCGCTCAATATTTCGCATTACTCCCAGAAGATTTCTTTTTCAATAGAGTTTGTGATTTCCTATC
>JAKUNM010000052.1 GCA_022451865.1 Dehalococcoidia bacterium | reverse complement strand
GATTTTTTATGGGCCATAGTATTCTCCGATTCTAGCCTGCTGTGATCGAATTGATTTGTAAGCTAGTAAGATGTTGTCGATGTCCACGCATTCTTTTTTGTCGAGTTTTATTTTTGTAGTGAAAATACGTAACTTTTTTATCACGTATATGCGCTTCAATGGTAGCCGATACTGAAGCACCATTTACTAGTGGTGTACCAACTTTTGTTTGTTCATCTTCTTCAATGATTAAAACTTCATCTAAAACAACATCAGATCCTTCAGGCAAATCAATTTGATCGACATTAATTCGATCACCTTGACGTACTCGATATTGCTTACCGCCGGAACGAATGATAGCGTACATAAAAATCTCTCTTCATATATTCACGATGTATCATTTTAGTGAGCTTATATTTGAGGGTCAATTTTTCTGCACAACATATAGGAAATAAATGGATATTTTTTTTGAACTTGTACTGAATCCGATTGAAGTATTTAATTGGATTACTGATGAAATTTTTCTATTCTTAAATGGCTTATTTGATCGGTTTGGGCTTCCTGTAGTGTTTTTTGCTGCTTTGCTTGAAGCAACTGTTGGAGTGGGAGTTATAGTTCCAGGCGTACTTTTAATGTTTTTAGGTGGTGCGTACGTTGGTAATGATTCGTGGCTTTCACTCGCTTCTGTCCTTTTGATGACTATCAGTGGCACGATTATTGGAGATACTTTTTCATATAGTATTGGCCGATGGGGTTCAAAATTTATTGAGGACACTCGGTTAGCGCCTTCGGTTAAAATTGGTAGTGCTTTAGTCGGAAGTAAAACGAAATGGATTATACCATTTTATCATCTTCATAATGCAACACGTGCAATTGGTCCAGTTGGTGCTGGCATTGTAAGAATACCGTTACCAATATGGATGCCTTTAGACTACACCGGTGCAGTTATTGCTAATTTAGTTTGGGTAGGAGGTGGAGCAATATTTGGGACAGCATTACTTACTCCAGATGGTCTATTGAAGGAAAATTTAATGCTCCGTATCGGACTGTTTGTAGCAGCAGTTGTCTGGTTTTTACTACTTCAAAAAATAATGATCGACAAATGGGAAGAAGTAATCAGCAAATCAAACTAATCAGCAGTGATATTACTTTGGCCCCACGCTAAACCTGGTTGACCTTGTCCCTTAGATTCTTTCTCTTTTTCCACATCGTCTTCAATTGCAGTCGGAGAATTTTCTGATAAATCAGCATCAGGTAAATGTCGACCTTCTGCCGGACCAAGTAATTCATGGAGATCATCACCTTCAATGGTCTCTGTTACCGAGAGAGCACTTGCTAGTTTATCAAGTGTGTCACGATGTTCATTTAAAAGTGTTGTGCACCGTTGATGTGCTTCTTCAATGACACGGCGCACCTCTTCATCAATTTCCTCAGCTGTACGTTCTGAATAATCTCGTTCTTCTGATAGATCTCTTCCCAAAAAAACCATAGATTGCCTTCGACCAAAAGTTCGTGGACCCATGCGTTTGCTCATTCCCCACTGCGTAACCATATCTCTCGCTAGGCGTGTCACTTTTCCTATATCGTCATGAGCACCTGTGGTCATTTCACCAAAGACCATCTCTTCGGCTACATGACCACCGAGCATCATTACCATCATAGCTTCATAATAAGAACGATGTTGTAGTTGACGATCTGTTTCAGGCAAAGAACGAGTGAAACCTCCTGCCATACCACGTGAAACAATAGTGACTTTGAATGGTGGATCGGCTTTTGGTGTAAACCAACCCGCTACAGTATGACCAGCTTCATGGTAGGCTACTACTTGTTTTTCCTCTTTGGTTATTATACGAGACTTTCTTTCAGGGCCAGCTACAACGCGATCAACTGCTTCATTAAAGTGTTCCATTCCGATTCGCTTTAATGATCCTCGTGCAGCGAGGATTGCCGCTTCGTTTACTAAATTTGCTAAATCGGCACCAGAAAAACCTGGTGTCTGCTGTGCGATTGTATCTAATTCAACTGCAGGCTCTAATGGCTTTCCTTTGGCATGGACATCTAAAACTTCTCGTCTTCCCTTAAGATCAGGAAGATCAAGAGTCACACGCCGGTCAAAGCGTCCAGGTCGTAACAATGCAGGATCAAGTATGTCGGGTCGGTTAGTGGAAGCAATTACAATGACATTGCTCTTACTGTCAAAACCATCCATTTCTACGAGGATTTGATTAAGGGTTTGCTCACGTTCGTCGTGAGAACCACCTAAACCAGCTCCACGTTGGCGTCCAACGGCATCAATTTCATCAACAAAAATAATTGCTGGAGCATTTTTCTTTGCTTTTTCAAAAAGATCACGGACCCGGCTTGCACCAACACCAACGAACATTTCTACAAATTCTGATCCTGATATTGAAAAGAAGGGAACTTCTGCTTCACCGGAAACCGCACGTGCAAGCATGGTTTTACCTGTTCCTGGAGGTCCTACTAAAAGCACTCCATGTGGTATACGTGCACCCACAGCTGCAAATTTTTCAGGGTATTTTAAAAATTCGACAACTTCTGTTAGCTCTTGTTTAGGTTCTTCTTGTCCAGCAACATCAATGAACCTTACAGTAGGGGTTTCTCCAACTTGCATACGGGCACGACTTTTTCCAAATGACATTGCTTGGTTATTCGCACCACCAGCTTGTCGCATCATGAAGATGATAATTGCCCCGAAGATGAGTAAGGGCAGGAAATTAAAAAGTACTCCAAAAACATTTCCAAATTGTCCGGGCCCCTTCACCTGAATATCGACTCCCTGAGCCCCTCCAATCGGAACATCATTATCTCGAAGGATTTCTTCTACGGATGAAGCAGATTCCTTTCGTGACTTAACTGGAGTTGAAGCATCACGTCTATATACCGTTAAGATATCGCCCTCAACTTTTATTTTTTGGACGTTACCAGCTTGAGCTTCTTGAATGACACCTGCTAATGAAATTTCACCAGCAGCATTGGAGGGACGAAATAACATTACTACAACGAGGACAACAGCTACTAAAATCATTAAGTAGATAAATGAGTTGCGTATTCCACCTGATTTCATAATTATTCCACCACTTCTTGTGCAAGCATTACTGGTAAAGGAGTATGCAAAGCTAGAATGCTACCATTTCTTTTCTGATATGAATTATAGCGTGAGAATATTATAACACCACTCCTGAATAGTAGGTATGTATCTCCACAATTCAATCACAAGAGATCTTTATTTAATAATAGATGCTACTGTGAACTGATGACTGAGAAAAAAAATAAACCATCATGGACCTATGAAAAAATATATTGGGAATCAGGTTTTTACAACGTTGCAGGTGTTGATGAAGTGGGAAGAGGGCCGCTCGCAGGACCAGTTGTTGCTGCGGCTGTTATTATTCCCTCTAATTCGCTGGATGGTGATAATTGGGTAAATGAATTGAGAGATTCGAAACTACTCACTGAAAATAAACGCGAACAACTTGCACATATTATTAGGCAATCTTGTTCTTATGGGTTAGGAGTTGTTTCTGCACAAATTATCGATCAAATCAATATCCGTAATGCTACATTACTGGCTATGAAAAATGCGGTAACTGCACTTGATATACAAGCTGACGCACTGTTAATAGATGGCCGTGATGGTATCGAAAGTAAATTACCACAAAAAAAGATAATTGAAGGAGATAACAGTTCATATTCTATTGCTGCGGCCAGCATACTTGCGAAAGTTACACGTGACAGAATGATGAAAAAGTTGGATATACTCTTTCCTGGATATGCGTTGGCTAAAAATAAAGGCTATCCAACTACACAACATCGCACAGCTTTATACGAATTAGGTTACACAAATATTCACCGATTATCTTTTGGACCAGTTCGTGATGTCTTGTTAAAGAGATTTGCCAGTAGCTAAGCTACTAGCAAGTTTTATTGCCTCTGTCATGCTGACAGATTGTGCTAAATTTTTACCAGCAATGTCAAAAGCTGTACCATGATCTACAGAAGTTCTTATGAATGGTAATCCCAGGTTGACACTTATACTTTCTTCAAACCCATGAACTTTAATTGGTATATGACCTTGATCGTGATACATGACTACTACAACATCATACTGTCCATCGATTGCTTGATTGAAAATTGAATCAGCCGGTACCGGTCCAAATGCTTTGATACCTAATTTCTCTGCTTCGGCTATGGCTGGTTTGATTTCTAAATCTTCACTATCTCCAATGAGTCCTCCGTCACTAGCATGTGGATTAAGTGCAGCAATTCCAATTCGTGGATTATGGAAACCCCAATCAGAAAAATGCTGATGTGTGAGTCGAATAGCTCTTAAGACATTTTCCTTAGTCACATATTTACACGCTTCAGATAATGAAAGATGTGTAGAAAGGTGCATACATCGGAGTTCGCCGCTGACTAACATAGTTGCTACATACTGTGAATTACTTAGCCTCTTGAACACTTCTTGATGGCCAGTGTCTTGGATGCCGGCTGCCCTCCAGGCTTCTTTATTTACCGGGGCAGTAGTGATTGCGTCTATTTGATTATCTAAAGCCAATTTACCAGCTGTTTCTACCCACGTATGAGATGCTCGAGCTGAATCTAATGATAATTCACCGATCGGAAAGTTACTCGACATAATGTTAGATGTTTCTAAAACACTGATTTGTTGAGAAGTACTTATTGCATCAGAAGGTGTATTGATTATTTTTGTTGTAGCCTTTGATTTAACTTCCTCTAATGCGCTGTCTAGTGATTCTTTATTTCCTATCACAAATAATCTTGCGACTTCGTGTATATCCTTTTCTGAAAGTGCCTTTGCAATTACCTCGGGGCCAATTCCTGAAGGGTCACCTAATGTAATTGCTATTAAGGGTGTTGAACTATTTACGGTGGACATCTAATCTCCATTGTTTAAAATTTATCTTTTTGATTGCGCATTGTGAATTATAAGCTCAACATTGTTGCAATCGTATATATTTATTAACATATAATGACAGTGAGTAGGTTGTTATGCTTCTAAAAACGAAATTGTTCTTAAGCTTTTTACTTATTTTTATTTTTCTCTTGGGCGGATGTTCCAGTAGTGAAGAAAGTTCTACTGATACTGCAAGCGCAGATAGTGTAAAAAATCTTAGTAGTGAGCTCGAAACGAGTGTCAGTCAGTTACAAGGTAATAACGATCAAATTCAAAAAAATATTGAATCGCTTGAATCTTCAGTATCTGACTTAAGTGCACAAGTATCCAGCTTGCAGTCAATGTTCTTGCAGAATGAAGACGGTAGTGCAGGTTTTGCTACTCCAACTCCTATTCCTATTGTTGACTTTTCAGATTTTGGATTTACTTTACCTTTCCCAGCAACTGTTGAACCTATAGTTACCGGTCTTGCCGGCGGAGATGCTTCTGAAAAAAGTGGGAGTTTGCTAGCAAGTTCTGGAGGGGTGAGTTTGTTACTTATATGGCAAACACTTGATCCACCTTTAACTCCTCAAGAATCAGTTGTAGGTGGGTTTGACATTTTACGAGCTACAACAGGAGCTGACTTTCAGGTATTAGGTGCTGGCTCTGATGCTCTACAAGTTGATGGACAGGTAGCATCTTACGGTTCTTTTGCAGCTGTGGATGCCGCTGGTGAAACTGAAGCTGTTGGAGTTATTGGGGGTTGGGTTTGTGAAGGATCTGGTAGTAGTTACGCTATGGTTCTAACTGGTGAATCCCTCGAACCTGTGCAAGGATCATTCTTTTACTTTGCTGACGCCTTTAAATGTGCGAAATCTTAATGAATTAATGTTAGAAAGTATGTAATGCAAATGAATACAAACCGATTACAAAAATCTCTCCGATCTCAAATAGTTATGTTTGCGATGCTTGTGAGTATTCTTTTTTCGCTTGTATCTCCAGCATTAGTTTCTGCACAAATGGGACCACCTGACATGGGACCACCTGACATGGGACCACCTG